>JBBFLP010000005.1:22524-29798 GCA_037478975.1 Armatimonadota bacterium | reverse complement strand
GAGTCGCGGATGCACCTGCTGTTCTCCAGCATCAACGACAGCATCTTTCTCTTCCAGATGACAGAGGAAGGCCTCCCCGGCCCGTTCCTGGACGCAAACGAGTCGGCCGTCCGGGAGACCGGTTACAGCCACGACGCTTTGATGCGCCTGACTCCGGCCGACCTGGTACCGCCCCGCGAGCGTCCCGCCACCCTGAAGGCGCTTGAACGGCTCTGGCGCGAGGGGGATGCCGTCTTCGAGACGGTGCTGGTGCGACGGAACGGGGAAGAGATTCCCGTGGAGATCTGCGCCCGAACGGAGCGGATTGGTGGCGAGCTGGTATGCCTGGCCATCGCCCGCGACCTGACCGAGCGGCGGCGCGAGGAGGAGGAACGCCAGCAGGCTTTCAAGCAGGCTGAGCGCGACAAGCGGCAGTTCTACCGTGAGACCATCCTCGCCGTCACTGGCGGACACTTCATGCTGGGTGAGGAAGATGAGGCGCCGGAGTGGCTGGCGGGAGCCGAGTTCTCCGCCCGGTTGCCCGGCCCGGAGCATCTTTCGCGGGTCCGTCATCAGGCGATGGACTACTGCCGCCGCCGCGGGCTCACGGGAGAGCGTCTGGAGCGCTTCGAGCTGGCGGTGGGCGAGGCGCTTGCCAACGCGGTCAAACACGCCGGCGGTGGATTCCTTTACGCGGGTGCGGACGACCATTCCGTCTGGGTGGCCGTGGTGGACCACGGCAAAGGAATGGACACGTTCACCATCCCGCGCATCGCCCTCGTGCCCGGCTTCACCACCAAGGCTTCGATGGGGCTGGGATTCACCATCATGCTGGACTCGGCCGATCTTCTGCGGCTGGCCACCGGCACCGAAGGGACCACTGTCTGGCTGCAGAAGTCGCTGGAGGAGAAACCGGCTCCGAAGACGGCGGAGGCGGTGGCTGTCTAGGGTCTAGGGTCTAGGGTCCAGAGCTTATAGTCCAAAGCCTTGACGCGGGCGCAACACGTTGCCTCACGAAACCTGCCTGCAGGATAGATTGACAGACATCGGGACGGCCTCTTATCATAGCGCGTGACTCAGGAAACCGCGCCCTGAGAGGACACGGGCCACACATCTTTCCCCATCCTTATCCGGGCTTCATTGTGACTTCGCATCCTCACCTGCACGATCAGACACCGGAGGTAGACCGATCCCGTTGAGAGAGACACCCCGACACCCTCCCGGTGGAAACAGGCCGCCCGAAAGCCGGATCACGCGGCGCGGGGTGATGACGGGTCTGCTGCTGGTCCCGCTCAATGTCTACTGGGTGCTTGCGGCGGAACTGAGATGGTATGTCGTTCTCACACTCAACCCGCTCTTCGTCACCCCGGTTTTCTACCTGTTCGCATTGACTGGTCTGAACGCCCTGCTCCGGCGGTGGGTGCCACGGCTCGCCTTCACGCGCGGAGATCTGGTGGTGATCTACGTGATGCTGGTGATGTCGTGCACGGTGGCCACACACGACTTCATCATCAACCTGATGAGCACACTCGGCTGGGCAAGCTGGTATGCCACCCCGGAAAACCGCTGGGAAGAACTGATGTTCCCCCACCTTCCGAAGTGGATGTTCGTGTGGGACCGGGAGGTGATGGAGGGAGCGTTCTACGGAGGCAGCCGCTCCCTGACGGAGCCGGAGGTGCTCAGGGCCTGGCTGGTTCCGCTCGGGTTCTGGTCGGTGTTCATCCTGTCGATCGGCTGGATGATGCTCTGCCTGTCGGTCATCGTGCGGCGGGCCTGGATGGATGAGACGAAGCTCTCGTTCCCGATCGTGCGGTTGCCTCTGGAACTGACACAGGCGGACGCGCCGGGCTCCATCATCCGCTCCAGGGCGCTCTGGGCGGGCTTTCTGTTTGCGGGTGGACTGTGCCTGCTGAACGGGCTGCACGTCTGGTATCCCAACCTGCCGAACCTGCAGGTCCGGGCGCGGTTCTTTCAGTCTCCCACTCCTCCCTGGTCGGCCTCCCCTGTGTGGATCGCCTGGTATCCGTTCGGCATCGGGCTGGCCTATCTGGTGCCGCTGGATGTCTCGTTCTCGTGCTGGTTCTTCTATCTGTTCTACCGGGCGCAATCGGTCGCCGGATATGCCGCAGGCTACGGCAGCGTGCCGGACTTCCCTTTCATCCACGAACAGGGGATGGGAGCCTGGTTCGCATTCGGCATTTCGCTGCTTGTGCTGTATCGAAGGTATCTGGCCCGCATCCTGCGGGGCGTGATCGGGCTGGAAAAGGTGGACGACTCAGCCGAACCGATGTCCTATCGTCTGGCGGTCTGGGGACTGCTGGGTGGGATGGTGGTCTTCGGCGGTTTCTGGCTGGCTGCGGGGATGAGCCTGATCTGGGTGGTGGTGATCCTGCTGGTATACTTGCTGCTCTCTCTGAGCATCACCCGGGTCCGCGCCGAGGCAGGAGGCCAGCATAATGTGTGGGATCTGGAGCCGATGAATCTGATGCGGCTGTTCGATTCCCACGTGCTGGGACCTGCCAACCTGGCGATGGCCGCCGCCAGCCACTGGTACTGGCGCTTGAGCCGGAGCCACCCCATGCCCAGCCAGTTCGAGGCGTTCAAGCTTGCACAAGAAAATGGCATGAAGTTGAGCAGCCTTGTCGTCCCCATGCTGGCCGCCTTCGCCATAGCCACCTTCGTGGGCATGTGGGCCTGTCTGGATATCTTTTACAGAGACGGGATCTCACGCTGCTACGGCTTTGCGGTCTGGACCGGCATAGAGGCGTACGGTTGGCTGTCAAGTGCCCTGGATCCGGGGTTCAAGGCGGAGCCCGCCCGGTGGGCTGTGGTGGGAGGGGCCGCCGGATTCACGGGCCTGCTGGCGGCGCTGCGGGCGCGATTCCCCTGGTTCCCGTTCCACCCCCTGGGCTACTGTATGGCAAGCGAGATGCGATGGCTCTGGTTTCCGTTCTTCATGGCGTGGGCGCTGAAATGGACGGTGCTGCGCGCGGGCGGGCTGAAGCTGTATCGCCAGACTCTCCCCTTCTTCCTTGGGCTGGTCCTGGGAGACTACACCGGCGGGGCGGTCTGATCCCTCATCGGCGTCATCTTCCAGGTACCTGTGCACCAGATCTTCCACTGAGGCGCGGGCGCTTGCTTTGTCTGCTCTCAGAAGGACTTCCCTTCCCGAAAACCGAAGGGCCAGACACTTGGGAGGACTTGCGATGGACTGGAGAGCGACGCTCATCGTGGCAGCCGTGCTGATGTTGATGGGAGGGGCGGCAATGGCTCAGGCAGCGGAGGAGACACGGTTCTATGTGTCGCTGGCCGGAGACGACCGGTGGTCCGGGAAGCTCGCCGAGCCAGATGCGGGCAGGACGGATGGTCCGTTCGCCACAGTGCAACGGGCGCTGGCCGCGATACGGGAGCTCAGGCGGACGGACCCGGATATGGCCGGACCGGCCACCGTTTATGTACGCGGAGGCATTCACTATCTGCGCGAGCCCATCATCCTGACGCCGGAGGACTCTGGCACACCTGCATCGCCCATCATCATCCGGAACTTTCCCGGAGAGCTGCCTGTCCTGAGCGGTGGCCGCCGGGTCAGCGGATGGAAGGTGGGAAGCGACGGTGTCTGGCGGGTCACGTTGCCGGAGGCAGCAGGCGGGGCGTGGCCGTTTACGCAGATGTGGGTGAACGGGGAGCGCCGGTGGCGTCCCCGGTTGCCAAAGCAGGGCTACCATTACATCCGCACCCGCCTGTCCCCCACCCTGGAGAACGCCGGCAAGGGATACGACCGCTTTGGATTCTACCGCGGGCAGATTGATCCCGCGTGGCACAACCTGCAGGACGTGGAGCTGCTGTGCTTCCAGATCTGGACCATGGCGCGAATGCGGATCCGCTCCGTGGATGAAGCAGCTCTGACCGTGAGCCTGACGGGACACACACGGGGCGAAGTCTGGTACACCAGCTTCGAGACCGGCAACCGTTTTCTGGTGGAGAACGTCAGGGAAGCCCTGACGGAGCCGGGCGAATGGTATCTGGACACCCGGACAGGTGAACTCAGCTACATCCCGCGTCCGGGTGAGGACCCGGCATCCAGCCTGGTGATAGCTCCCCGCCTGCAGCGGCTGGTGGAGATAAAAGGCGATCTGGAAGGTGGGCATCCGGTGGAGCACATCCGCTTGGAAGGATTGACCTTTGCGCACACCCACTGGCAGACGCCGCCGGAAGGCTACACCTACCCGCAGGCAGAGGCCGGACTACGCGGCGCGATCACAGCCGACGGCGCAAGAGACATCCTCATGCGGCGCTGCCGCATCACGCATACCGGGGAGTATGCCCTGGACCTGGGCGCGGGCTGCAAGCGGGTGCGTGTGGAGCGCTGCACCCTGACCGATCTGGGGGCCGGAGGTGTGAAGATAGGAACGCAAGCCTACAGCGACAAAGACGAGATGGTGGCCAGCCACAACATCATCCGCGACTGCGTCATCGCAAACGGCGGACGGATGCATCCGGCCGCCGTTGGAGTCTGGATCGGCCATTCCAGCCACAACACCATCTCGCACAACGACATAGCCGACTTCTATTACACGGGCGTCTCGGTGGGCTGGAGCTGGGGATACGGCCCGTCCAACGGGCACCATAACCTGATCGAGCACAATCACATCCATCGCATCGGTCAGGGTGTTCTCAGTGATATGGGGGGCATTTACACGCTGGGGCTCTCCAGCGGCAGCGTGCTGAAAGGCAACCGCATCCACGATGTAGACTCCTACGGCTATGGCGGCTGGGGGATCTACTATGACGAAGGCACCTTTGAGATGACCTCGCGGGACAACGTCGTCTTCCGCACAAAATCCGCCGGATTCCATCAGCATTACGGCAAGGACAACATTGTGGAGAACAACATCTTTGCCTTCGGGAGGGAGGCTCAGGTCATGCGGACCCGTGCAGAGGAGCACATGGCCTTCACGTTCCGGCGGAATATCGTCTACTGGAAGGATGCTCCGCTGCTGGGGAGCAACTGGCAGGACGACCGTTACCGCTTCGAGAGCAACCTTTACTGGGATGCCTCGGGGAAGGAGCCTAGGTTCCTGAACTGGACATGGGACGAGTGGCGCGCACGGGGGCAGGACGAAGGCTCCATCATCGCCGACCCGATGTTCGTGGATCCTGCACGGGATGACTTCCGGCTGCGGCCGGGATCTCCCGCGTTGAAGATCGGCTTCCGCCCCTTCGACCAGTCGGACTTCGGGCCCCGGGACGGCCGGAAGGCTTCACTGGCCACGCAGCCCGCATTCCCTGTGTTTCCCGGACCCCGTCCTCCCCTGCCCGTGGACGAGGGATTCGAAGCGTCGGAGCCGGGCGAGCAATCGCCATCCGCCGTCACATATGAAGAACCTCCCGCTGCGAGCATCCGCGTATCCGATGAGCAGGCCGCGACGGGGCGGCACAGTCTCAAGATCCAGGACGCGCCCGGGCTGCGGCAGCACTTTCTGCCATATCTGTTCTTCTCGCCCGGATTCCGCAACGGAACGGTCGCGGCTTCTTTCGCTCTGCGGATCGAGCAGCCGGGAGTGATTTACCACGAGTGGCGTGACTCTGCGAATCCCTACCGCAGCGGTCCGTATCTGCGGGTGGATAAAGACGGCACTCTCCGGGCACGAGACCGGGAGCTGATGCGCCTGCCGCAGAGGGAGTGGGTGCGGCTGAGCATTGTGTGTCCGCTGGATGGAGACGGCAGAACATACGCGGTGACGGTGGAGGTGGCGGGACAACCTCCCCGCACCTTTAGCGGGCTGGAGTTCGACCAGCAGTTCCGAAGTCTGGACTGGTTCGGCTTCGTGGCGGACGGCGACTCGGAAGCAATCTTCTACCTGGACGACATCAGGGTGTCTGCGGCAGCGCAGTAACGCCCAGGACCGAGCAAAGCCAGGGCAGCAGCTGCTGGATGGAGCGATCCCAGTAGTCCCAGCCGTGCCCGCCGGGCCATTCGTGGTACTCGTGGGCCAGCCCGATGCTCTGGAAATGCGCGTGCACGCGGCGGTTCATCTGCAGGAAGCCGTCCTCCAACCCGATGTCCATCCATACCGCCGGAGCTTCCGAAGGATCCAGGCGCTCCGCCAGAGTCAGGACATCCTCCGGGCCGCCCGCGGCCTGCGGGCCGAAGATCAGCTCGAACTCCCGGCCCCATTCCGGGCCGATGGAGCGCAGCTCGTCGAGGATGAGGGCTCCGCTGTGGCATCCGGCGGCGCAGAAGAGATGAGGATGTTTGAAGGCGAGCTTCAGTGCGCCGTAGCCACCCATGGATAGACCGGCGATGGCACGTCCGGCGCGTCCGGGAACGGTATGAAAGACACGATCCACATATCCGATGAGATCGCGCACGATGGCGGTCTCAAATGCCGCCGTGGGACAGGTCTGGCTGTCCGTATACCAGCCGCGCGCGGAGTCCGGCATCACAATGATCAGCGGCAGATCCTGCGCATACCGCTCGATGCTGGTTCGCCGCACCCAGACGGTGTGATCCCCGGAGAGCCCGTGCAGGAGATAGAGCACGGGAAACGGTCCGTCTCCTTTCTCCGGCAGAATGACTGTGAAAGATGTCTGTTTCCAGAGCGCTACCTGGACTCCCCCGTGCACTTCGCAAACGGCCATGGCTGATCCTCTCCAGCGGCAGAATGACGGGACGGCGCCGCCCCGCGCACAGAATAGCCGACCGTGTCAGCGATCCGCAGGCTTGCTCCCTTGCGCGCCGCGCGCGCGGGTGATACCATCCCGCCGGAAGGGAGGAAAACGCCTCCGATGCAAGCAACAGGAACCCCTGTCCATCTTTCCGTTCTGCTGTGCTGGGCGGCTCCACTGGCAGCCCTGGCGTGGACCCTCGCGGCCTGCCGGATCCGAGGGACGCGCCCGGAACCGGCCATCAGGATTCTGCTGCCCGCAGCTATCCCCGGAGCGGTGGTGGCGGCTCTGACGGCAGCCGCCTGTCAGTGGGCGATCGGCAAAGGCGCAGCCATCGGCCCGCCCGGCCCGGTGTGGACTCAGGTGGCCATCGGAGCATTCGCATGCCTGGTAGGGGTGGTGGCCGCCGGTCTGATCTTGCAGAAGAACGCCGGCGCCGGCACTGATGCCTGGCGCGCCACAGATGCCGCGATGACAGCCCTTATCATCCCCGCCATACTGGGAGCCTATCTCCTCGGCAAGCACACAGCCCGCCCCTCAGAGTGGCTGGCGGTCGCGCCGCTCGGGGCAGCCATCACGGCCGGATCCGTCGTAATGGCGCTCCGGGGGCTCGGGGAGGGAGATGC
>JBBFLP010000005.1:17670-22424 GCA_037478975.1 Armatimonadota bacterium | reverse complement strand
TCTTCTCTGGTCAGCGCGGCGGCGATCCTCGCCGCGGCCGCTCTCTCGCTCCGGTTTCAGACAGGCTTCGGTCTGGCCCTTTGCGCAGCCGGGCTGATGGCGGCGCTAGGGCTGTGGTCCCTTTTGACCCCGTGGATGGGCCGGGCATCCGGGCAGGCCTTCCCTGCCCGGATCGCATGGGGCGCAGGATATCTGGCCGCATGGTGCGCTCTGCGGATCTGGCTGGAGTGGCACGGAGGAGCGAGCATCCCGGCATCCTCGCCTTACGTTTTCCTGGGACTCTCCATCGGCCTGGCGCTCCCCTTCGTGCTGACATCACTGGCGGGCGGTCAGGAGGAAGCGCCATCCCGCGCTGGAGCCATGCTTGGCGCCGTGATGCTGCCCGTGGCACTCGGGGCGACAGTACTGCTGGTCTCCACTGTGCTACGTGAACCTTCCGTCAGGCTGTTCCTGCTGGGGTGCGGGGCGGCCGGGGTGGCGGCGCCGTTCGTATTGACCGCAGCACCCGCCGTGCGCAACCTTGCTCCCGCTGTCTCCGGCGGGCTGGCGGCGATCTGCCTGACACTGGTCACTGCCGGAGCCCTGCAGCAGTGGTCCGAGGAGGCAACGCGCGCCGGCAAGGTGCGTGTACTGGTTTTTTTAACCGTTATCCTCGCCGCCGGATACGTGATGATGGAAGGGAGGAGGCTGCTAGCCCTGCAGCGCCGTACTTCCCCCGGCTGAGAATCAACCGGATGGCTTCAGCGCGCCAGCCGGTATTCGTCGCGGGATATCAGGATATCCGGGCGGCCAGGGATCTGCTTCCAGACCACTGCCACAAGCCGGTCGCCCGTCTCCGCGGCCGTCACGCGCAGCCGCACCGAAGGAGGAGCGGGACCCGGGCCGGTGATCCGCACAGTGAGCCTCCCACCTTCCGCCGACGCCCTGATCCGGACGGGCCAACTGCGGGTGTTCCGGAACCGCAGATCCGCTACTCCGTATGCCACAGTGGCGTCACGGCCCGGCGGGACGCTGGCGACGGGACGCGAGTGCGCGTGGCGCTCCGTGACCGGCAGGCCCGCCAGCAAAATGGCGTTATAGAGGGTGGACGAGACCTGGCAGATCCCGCCCGCGACGGCCTGCTCCACCTCGCCCGCCACGAACGCTCCCGCCTTGCGCCAACCCCTGTCAGCAGACGAGGGTCCGAGCGCCGCCGCCATGGAAAACTCCCGCTGCGGGAGCACCAGCGCGCCGTCCACTCGCCGGGCGGCCAGACGGATGTTATGGAGCTGCTCGCCCGTGCGGCCTTCGAGCGACGTGGAGAAGGCGCCAAGCACGCGCTCCCTCTGGGCGTCCTGCAGGGCAATCGCCCCTGCCGTCAAGACTGCAAGGGCTCCTGCGGCAGCCCCGACCCGCAGGAACACGGACGTTCTCATCGCACCGTCAGGCGCGCCTCCGGCGAGCTCCCGGCAAGCTGCGGAGCGTACATCGCATAGGCCCGGACGGGCATTACGTGAAGGTCGCCCGGGACTTCAGCGCGCACCTGGAAGTCAAAGGTGTTGACCTCGCCGTCCAGCGTCCGGCTGAAGATGCCCACCCTGTCATCCCGCACCTCGATGCCCGAGAAAGACACATCCCAGGAAGGGTTCGGACGCTCCACCACTTCAAATCCGGATGGCAGGGGGCACTCCACCAGCACATACTGGCCGGACGAGCGCGGCCGGACCTGGATGCGCATCCGCAGAGTCTCGCCCACACGGACGCTGCCCCTGAGCGGCTCCACTTTTTCCTCAAAAGAGCCGTCCGGCTGCTTTTCCAGCCTCACGCGCTGGAAGGCGCGCGTGACGCGGAAATAGCCGGGCGCTGCCGGCAGGTCTTCTGAGGGATCCACGAAAGTGAGTACTCCAGACCAGAAGGCCGTCCCGGTCCCCTTCACCCGGATTGCGACCGTGTTCCGGCCCGCCCGCAGTGACTTGCCAGGCACATCGAGAGAACGCGGCGGGAGGAATGCATCCTGCCGCCGTAGCTCGAACGCCGCCGCTGTGCGCCCGTTCACCAGAACTTCCACGGACCCTGTGGCGGTGGGCAAGGATTCCATGTGCTCCACCAGCGCCAGGATGACCAGCGAGGTCTCCCGGGTGTTGCTCCAGTTATCTCCCACCCTCTGCCGGGCAAGCCAGGCCGCCACCGGCTCCAGCTGGTTGCTCGTCCGGCCGGCCCGGTGCAGGACGCGCATGGCCATCGCCGTGGCCGCAGGCGCCCTCCATCCGAAGGGATCCGGAGACC
This sequence comes from Armatimonadota bacterium, assembly GCA_037478975.1. Lineage (GTDB taxonomy): Bacteria > Armatimonadota > UBA5829 > DSUL01 > DSUL01 > CALCJH01. The sequence continues at coordinate 20,159 of JBBFLP010000005.1, read as the reverse complement.
CGCTCCAGAACATGAACCCGGCCTCTGTCTTCTTCCTGCCCTGAAGCGCCGTGGCCACATCAGTGAGCTCCTGAGACCACCCTGATTGCGCGGCCGCCATTCCAAGACAGGCAAGGGCAAAATCGGTCAGATCCGCCTGGCGCTCCCAGAGATCCCGGAACAGCGTCCGGTCTCCGGCGCCGTTGGCGGAAAGCGCCGCAAGCCCAAAGGCAAAACTTTCCAGCTGGTTGCGATACCAGTTGCCCATCTTCGGCCAGTCGCGCGCGGCGGGTTTCGGCGGCACCCCCCTGCCGACAGCTTCGGCCAGCCAGGCGGTCCCGCGCGCGACCATATCCGCCGGAACATCCGCTCCTGCGGCGCGCGCCTCGGCGAGGGCAAACAATACATAGCCGGTCATCCCGAGGTCGGCGACACCCTCACCGTGCCATCCCCAGCTACCGTCACCGTTCTGGACGTCGCGCAGAAGGCGGATGCCTCGCCGCAGCATCTGCGGGAGCTCGCGCGCCTCATCCGGCGCCGGAAGCCCCAGCCGGTCCATCGCGCGCTTCACAACCACGTCCGGAACAAAGCTGGAGGTCACCTGCTCCACACATCCCCAGGGATAGTTAACCAGATACCGGAGCCCGGGGAAGATGGCTCCAGCGGCGGACGGGGTTATCTCAAGGTGGAGGCGGGCCGAATCCAGATGCGCATTCGCCGGAAGGTTGAACACCGCCTCCCGTACCGGAGCCGCCCCCGCCTTCGCCACGGTGGCCACTACGCCGTGCGGGTGCACCGGGAACCGCAACTCCATCGCGTCGGAAGCCTCCCGGCTGCCTCCGTCAGCGCGAGCGGTCAGGACAGCCTCGCCCGGCCTGCGCACATCCACCTCCACAGGAATTCTGGCAGCCCCGTCCGCGTCCACTGTGACCGTCCGCGCGGAAGCCCCCCGGATCTCAAGGCCGGTAGCGCTCAGGCTGACGCGGATCCTGCGCCGCTCGGACGTGTAGTTATGGACGATGACCCCCAGCGTCTGGCGGTCGCGCTCCCGGAAGAAGCGCGGAGCCTGCAGACGCACCACAACATCTTTTGTGACAAGGCACTTGTGCACAGCCCACCCGACAGCGGTCTCCTCCGTGACGGCACGGGCGGTGGCCCTCCACGTGGTCAGGTTGTCCGGCATCCTGAACCGCACCGTGGCCCGCCCCTCCGAATCCGTGAGGATCTGCGGGGCCCAGAACGCAGTGTCGCGGAAGTCCCTGCGGACACTATCCTCGAACTTGTCTACGCCGCCCAGATAGTAGTCCTCGACACTGGAAGAGGTGTTGACCCGGTTGTATCTCGGGCCCCAGAAGTGACGCCGCAGGTCAGGGGTGTTGTCGGCGCGCAAAGCGTAGATGGCCTCGTCCACCACACCGAGCGACACCTCAGCCTGGACACCCCGCCCTTTCGCGTCCAGCGTGCGGATGGTGTACTGCGCCTGGTCGCCCGGCCGGTAACGCTCCCGGGAAGAGGCCAGTTCCACGGTCAGGAAGGCGTCCTCAGGGCTTACGGCCAGCTCTTCCGTAGCCACACGCATCTGACCATCCTTTATGTACAGGCAGGAGACGGTTACCCCCGGCCGCTGAGCATCGTTGAGGGGGACGTCCACCGTGAGAGTGCTTCCCTGCAAATGCAGGACACGCGCCTCATACAGCTTCTGGCCTTCGATGGTCAGCAGGACATTCAGGCCCGGAGAGGCTGAGCGCACCAGCAGCTTTGCCGTATCGCCCGGCCGGTACATCTTGCGGTCCCGCACGATGGTCAGAGCTTCCTCCGGAGGACCCTGTCCGTAGAACTCGCTTTGCCCGGCGCTCACCACCCAGACATCGGCTTGATCCCTGGCGATGCGCCCCCTCTCATCCCGGCACTCAAGGGTGATACGGTAGTCACCGCGTGACTCCGGGGTCCACTGGAAGGTTCCGCGCCCCTTCCCGTCCGTGGACGCCTTGAGGCGTGCGACCTCTTCAGTGCGCTCGGCGCCCCGGGACCACCGGAGCCGTTCGACGATGGCCTCCAGACTGCGGTCCGGCACCGGCTTTCCGGTCCAGTCCACGGTCTGGATATCCACGACGACCTCCTCACCGGGACTTGTCACATAACGCCGGAGGGAGGCCTGGACACTGAAGTCCGCGGGAGTCACTGTAATGCCCGCCGAAGCCGTGACTTCGCGCATGCTGATATCCACCACCCGCGCCTCAACCACCCAGCGAGCGAGTTCTTCTTCCTTACCCGTGTCAAGACGGATCTTCAGTTGCCCGGCCTCGTCGGTGCGGCCGGTCCCTTCCATAACGACCTCGCCGTACCCGCCGTAGTCGTAGCCGTATCCCCCGAACATCGTATCGAACCACGACTCGAACTCGCTGTCATAGTGATGGAACCACCAGCGCGAGCGGTAGACGGTGTAAGTGACCTCCGCATCCGCCACCGGAGCGCCGAAGTAGTAGTTGGCCCGGATGGTGGCATTGACC
>JBBFLP010000005.1:0-17570 GCA_037478975.1 Armatimonadota bacterium | reverse complement strand
CGGTAGAGAGGCCGGTCGGTGTAGATGAGGCAGCCCTGATTATATTCGTCGCTGTAGTAGTAAGAGCTGGTGAATGCGACGCTGCCCTGATGACGGGCGACCACCAAAGAGTCTTCGCCGGAGGCGTTCAAGCGCGCCAGGCCCTGATCGTCCGTCGCCGCTGTGGCCCCACCCGTATTACGGCCGTGCACTTCCACCGACGCTCCGGCCACGGGCCTGCCCGTTCTGATGTCCGTGGCCCAGGCCAACACTCCATCCGCATCGCGCTTGGCAATCAGCGCTAGCGAGGTGACGTTCAGAGTGTCTCCCGCAGACGCCTTGCCGAGGGTGGCCACCACGAGATAGGTCCCCGGCCGGTCCAGTTTCGGGGTGGCCGGATAGCCGTCGAAGTGGCCGTTCAGCTCGGATGTGGAATAGCTGCGTTCCCAGCTCCAGACGGCGGGCTCCAGCCTGTTGATCTCCTTGATGAGCCGCTGTCTCCGGTCAAATTCCTCACCCTCTGGCCGGCGCAGATCCCGCACACGCTCACCCACCAGATCGTAGGGATGGATGCTGAAGCGCACACGCGCACGCTCCACCGAGCAGACACCGCTGACGTACAAACGCTTGCGCCCCCCTGTGGCGACCGAGAGCGGATACGCGACGCTCATCTCCAGCGAATCCGCCGCGGGACGCAGGACGATGGGCTGCATCTGGAGCTCCCGGCCTTCCTGCACGGAGCCCGTCCCGGCCTCCTGATACTCATAACCCCTGCGCTGGGCAGCGATGACGTGGTATCCGACCGGCACACGGGCAGCCCGGAAATAACCGTCCGAGTCCGTGCGCACCCGCCGGATGTCCTCTCCGTCCACGGTGGGAACACTGACGAAGGCGCCCGGAACAGGTTTGCCGCTGGTATTCACCACCCTGCCCGTCAGGATGCCGCAACGGGGCTCGCCGGCGACAGTAAGGGAGACCAGACCGCCGGCAAAAGCCAGCGCGAGGACCACAGCGATGATGCTGGCAAGAGTAGAAGACCGACCGTCCGCCATCAGGGGACAACCCTCCTGTGTTTTCCGGGCGCGGCAGCTTCCCCGCCTGCAGGGGATGCCCGCACAGATTAGAGCGAAACGCGCGGGACGGCAGTTGCCCGGTCCGGACGGTGAGATGATATCACCGCCGGCGCCGCCGGGCAAACGCCGCGGAGGAATCACCACTGGCCACCCCGAAGGCTGAGCTGTCACCCGAAGGGAGGAATGGACGATGGAGCAGATTTTACTGATTATCGCCGGACTGGCGGCAGGCGCGCTCCTGGGATGGCTGGCCTCAATGCTCCACCAGAGCGCCACCGTCGCGATTCTGCAGGAGCGCGCGCGTCAGGCCGAGTCCGCCGCAGCCGAGTCCACAGCGCTCCGGCAGGAGAATGAACAGCTGAAACTCCGCGTGAACTCACTGGAGAAGGAGCGCGAAGCGGACGCTGAAAAGCTGGCGTGGGCGCAGACAGCGGAGCAGTCTCTCCGCGAGGCCTTCCAGTCGCTGGCCGCGCAGACCCTCCAGACCAACGCCCAGGAGTTCCTGAAACGCGCCAGAGACACGCTTGACGCCCTCGCCAACCAGCTCAAAGGCGACTGGGGCGCACAGAAGCTGGAGATCAAGAATCTGGTGGAACCCCTGCAAAAGTCGCTCGCGGAGCTGGATCAGCAGGTGCAGACTCTGGAGCGACGCCGGGAAGGCGCATACGAAGGGTTGACAAAGCAGATCGAGCAACTCTTTCAGAGCAACCGGGATCTGCAGCACACTGCCACCACGCTTGCACAGGCACTGAAATCCCCCACGGTACGGGGAAGATGGGGAGAGGTGCAGCTCCGGCGCGTTGTGGAAATGGCGGGCCTGACCCGCCACGTGGACTTCGACGAACAACATTCCACCGATGCCGGGCGGCCGGATATGGTGGTCAGGCTGCCGAACGGCGGCGTGCTCCCGGTTGACGCCAAAACACCGATGGAGTCTTTCCTGGCTTCCATCGAATGTCCGGAAGGTGAACGGGCAGGGAAACTCACCGAACATGCCAACGCCGTCCGTTCGCGCATCACGGAGCTGGGGAAGAAGCAATACTGGAGCCAGTTCGAGAAGACGCCGGACTTCGTGGTGATGTTCGTCCCCAACGACTCCTGTCTGAGCGTGGCTTACGAGCAAGACCCCACCCTTCTGGAATACGCCCTGCAACAGCACGTCCTGCCCACCACTCCGGTGACACTGCTGGCGCTCCTCAAAGCCGTGGCTTACGGGTGGCAGCAACAGCAGGTCTCCGAGAACGCCCGGCGCATCGCACAACTGGGACGCGAGATCTACGAGCGCATCGGGACGTTCAACACCCATCTTTCGGACCTGGGCAGGAACCTCACCCGCTCTGTCGAGAGCTACAACCGGACGGTCGGGTCGTTGGAGAGCCGCCTGCTTCCGTCGGCGCGGAAGCTGGGGGAGCTTGGCGTCTCCGCCGATGCGCTTGCCGAGCCGGCTCCCGTAGATCTGCAGACGCGCATCCCCCTCCCTCCGGAGGCCGGCACACTGCCGGAGGCCGACATCGCAGAGGCCACGGAAGAGCCAGCCACCCTCACCGAAGACGAATGAATCCCCTCGCGTCCAATAGTTGCGGACCGCGAGGGGACGGTCTGTTCCTCCTTCAGGTGGCAGCTGGCTTCTAGCGGGGTCCGAGCTTCAGGAACCGCTCGTAAGCCTCGTCCGCCATCGCGGCGGCATCGGGCCGCGGCTCATAAGTGGCCAGATCCACGGAGCTGCGCACAATGCTGCGCCCCTCGGCCACCGAGCCGATCTCGCCCAGTCCTATGGCCTGCATCAGGATATTGCCCATCGCCGTTGCCTCCACCGGCCCGGCGATCACCTGACGGCGCGAGGCGTCCGCGGTGAGCTGAGTGAGCAGGCGATTCTGCGTGCCTCCGCCCACTACGTGGATGACCGGCAGGCTGCGCCCGGTCAACTCCTCCAGACGCTCCACCACCCACCGGTACTTCAGCGCCAGGGAATCCAGAGCCGTCCGGACGATGCTTCCCGGATCCTCCGGCACAGGCTGAGACGTGGACCGGCAGAACTCCTGGATGCGCGCCGGCATATCGCCGGGGTGCAGGAACGCCGGATCGTCCGGGTCGAGTATGCTCCGGAAGGCGGGCGCCTCCGCAGCCATCTCCGTGAGGCGCGTGTAGTCGTAGGAAACGCCGCGGCGCTCCCACGTTCTGCGGCACTCCTGCACCAGCCAGAGCCCCATCACGTTCTTGAGCAGGCGGTACGTGCCGGCAACTCCGCCCTCGTTGGTGAAGTTGTACTGGAGGGAGCGCTCTGTGATGACGGGCTGATCCACCTCCACTCCCACCAGTGACCAGGTCCCGCTGGAGATGTAGACGAAATCCTGCCCCTCGGCGGGCACGGCGGCAACCGCAGAGCCCGTATCGTGGCAGGCGGGAGCGATGACGGGAACAGGCGGGCACTCGCACTCCTCGGCGACAAACGGCAAGATCTCGCCCAGACGCGAGCCGGGCTGCACAACGGGGGCCATCTTGTCCAGCGGCAGCCCCAGCCTATCGGCCAGTTCCGTGGCCCATCTCCCCCGGACGGGATCGAACATCTGGCTGGTGGTGGCCTCCGTGAACTCGCAGACCGCCTCGCCGCTGAACCAGTAATTGAACAGGTCCGGGATCATCACGATCTTCGCAGCGGCATCCAAGAGGTGCGGACTGGACTGCTTGAGGGCATACATCTGATACAGCGTATTGAGCTGCATGAACTGGATGCCTGTGGCGCGGAAGATCTCCTCGCGGGAGACGATGGCGAAGACCTCTTCCATTTTGCCGTCCGTGCGGCTGTCACGGTAGTGATGCGGATTGGCGAGCAGCGCGCCGGCGGAGTCAAGCAGGGCGAAATCCACCCCCCACGTGTCCAGCCCCAGAGAAGCAAGCTGATTCTCGCGGGAGGCGAGCCGCAGCCCCTCCTTCATCTCCTGGAACAGACGCAGCACATCCCAGTGCAGCCCGTCGGGAACCCGCACAGGGATGTTCGGAAACCTGTGAACCACCTCAAGATCCAGAACGTTTCCGCGCAGCTTCCCCACCACCGCGCGTCCACTCTCGGCCCCGAGATCCAGCGCGAGGAATGATCTGGCCTGGCTCAACTGCTACGCTCCTCCTTCAAAATCCTGATGCCGTCCCCCGGACGGCCTGCGAAGGAGACCTTACGCGCGGGAAGCCCGCAATCCTCCCGGCAGGAAAGCGGGCAAAGCAGGAAGAAGCGAGGTTCCGGAGAATGTCCTGCGACAACAACCTGCAGAGGAAGGATTTCTGGCGATGGCGAGATGGATGGCGATCCCGGCTGCGATGGGAATTCTGGGGATGATCTTGACAGGAGGGGGCGCCTCGGCGCTGACCGACTGCGAGAAGCGGGAAGGGTTCGTATCCCTGTTTGACGGACAGACTCTCTCGGGATGGACCATCATGGGCGATGCATCCTGGAGCGTTCAGAGCGGCATGATCGTTTGCTCGGGTACGGGCGGAGGCTGGCTGCGCTCCAACAACAAGTACAGGGATTTCATCCTGCGCCTTGACTACCGCATCGGAGACGGCGGGAACAGCGGCCTGTTCCTGCGTGCCACGGAGCAGGGCAACCCGGCCTTCACGGGGCTTGAGCTGCAGATCCTCGGCGACCACGGCGGGCCGCCGAGCAAGCACAGCACCGCATCGGTCTACGACGCCATCGCCCCGTCCGCGAACCTCTCCCGTCCCGGTGGAGAGTGGAACAGCTACGAAGTCATCTATATCGGCAACACCCTGACCGTGCTGTTGAACGGCAGGGTGGTGGTGATGGCGGATCTGTTTGACAAAGCTCTGAATGAATCTCTGGCAGAGGAGCGCAGGTTCTGGAACCGCGCTCCGGAGGGATACATCGGATTCCAGAACCACGGGGCGAAGGTGGAGTTCCGGGACATCCGCATCCGGCCACTGACGCTCCACACACCCCCACCCAACCCGTAAGGTATCCGGGGCCGGGCCGTGAGAGGAAGGGCAGCACAATGGTGAAGCATCTGACGAGAAGGCAGTTCCTGGGGCATTCAGTGACGGGCGCGGCGGCCGTGGGGCTGGGAATGCTCGCCGGCTCGCCGGCCATCGGTCAGATCCCGGGAGCCGGAGAGCGCATCAACTTCGGCGTCATCGGATGCGGGGGGATGGGAACGAACCACCTTCGCGATCTGATCCATCGCCAGAGAGATCTGCGCCAGCCGGTCCGGGTGGTGGGGGTATGCGACATCTATGAACCCCGCAAACTGAGAGCGAAGGAGATATCCGGGGCGGAAGTCTACCACGACTACCGCAAGTTGCTGGAGCGCAGGGATCTGGACGCCGTCGTGATCGCCACACCGGACCACTGGCACGCCCGGATGACGCTGGACGCCATAGACGCCGGAAAGGACGTCTATGTAGAAAAACCGATGACCCACACCTGGGAGGAGGCGCGGGAAGTGGCCAGGGCAGCCCGGGAGAAGGGCCGCATCGTGCAGGTGGGTGTGCAGTCCACGTCGCAGGACATCTGGTGGAAGGCGCGGGATCTGATCCGGCAGGGGCGGCTGGGCAAGGTTCTGTGGAGCCAGACCGGCATTTGCCGCAACTCCCGGGAAGGCGAGTGGAACTATCCGGTGGACGCCGGGGCCTCGCCGGACAACCTGGACTGGAAGGCTTTTCTGGGATCCGCTCCGAAGCGTCCGTTCGACCCGGAGCGCTTCTTCCGGTGGCGGAAATACTGGGACTACTCGGGCGGGATCGCGACGGACCTCTTCTATCACCAGCTGGGGCATCTTCTGGTGGCGCTCGGCCCGGAGTTCCCCCGGCGAGTTACTGCATCTGGAGGCGTCTACATCCAGAAGGATCGCGAAGTGCCGGATACCTTCTTCATGACCGTGGACTATCCGTCGGAACACACCGTGGTGCTGGTTTCCTCCATGGCCAACAAGCAGTGCGTGCCGGAGATCATCCGCGGGCAGGAAGCCACGATGTTCTTCGAAGGCTCCCGGCTGATCATCCGGCCTGAAACGGAGTTCCGGCAGGAGCAGGAGGAGATCATCTCCGAGGAGCCCCGCCCGGGTCATATGGACAACTTCATGGACTGCATCCGCACGCGCAAGACTCCGCACTGCGACGCTGAACTGGGCTACCGCACAATGACCGCCATCGCCCTGGGGGTGCTGGCATACCGGCGCAACCGGGTGATGGTGTTCGATCCCGAAAGACAGAGGCTGCTGACGTGAGACAGCGTGCTCTGCTCCTTATTTTGCTGGCGTGCGGACTGGCCTTCGCGGGAACCGCGGCGCGGTCAGCCGACCAAGCGGAGGAGATGCGGGTGCTCCTTCTGTGGGGAGGCTGCTGCCACGCCTGGGAGCAACAGACGCAAGCGGTGCAGACCCTGCTGGAAACCGGTACGGCCATCCGTGTCACCTCCACCGATGACCGGGAGAGCCTCCGGAGAGAAACGTTGGAACCGTTCCGGGTGGTCTTTATCATGACGCAGGGCGGCGGAATCACTGACGAGCAGCTCGGCGGATTGCTGGGATTCGTGCGGGACGGCGGCGGGCTGGTGGTGTTGCACGCCGCTGCAGGAGCGTTCCGCGAGTCGGGGGCGCAGGAGTACTTCCGGATGCTGGGCGGGAAGTTCCGCTCGCACAAATATGGTGACTTCCGCGTGGAGTTCACCGGAGAGCACCCCGTAACCCGGGGGTTACGCGGCTTCGATGTGCGGGACGAGGACTACGTGCACGATCTGTATCCTGACGTGGAAAGGCACGTGATGGCCGTACGGACCTCGGACGGTGAGCCAGTCTGCTGGGTGCGCCACTATGGCCGAGGACGGGTATTCTATCTGGCGCTGGGGCACGACCGGCACAGCTGGAACAACCGGAATTTCCAGATCATCCTCTACAGGGGTACTCTGTGGGCGGCCGGCAATGACAGGCCGGGCCTGCCGCAGGCGAGGATCCGGCTTCCTGAATGACGGAGGAACCCGCCTCAGTCCTGCGTTTCCGCCGGAGGGCGATGGGATGCATCTGGGAGCTGACGCTGTGTCCGGACCAGCCTGACGCGCCCGCGCTGGCTGAGGCCGCATTCGAGCAGGTGTGCCTGGCGGAGAGGTTGCTGAGTGTCTTTCTCCCCTCCAGCGACATCAGCCGGATCAACCGGGAGGGCCAGTCCGGGCCCGTAAAGGTCAGCCCCCTCACGCTCCGGGCGCTGGCGCACGCCTTCCAGCTGAGTGAGCTGACGGCGGGAGCATTCGACATCGCGTGCGGGGCACTGGTCCGGCTGTGGGGGTTCGAAGGCGGAGAAGGACGCAAGCCCGCGCAGGACGAGATCACCCGGGCGCTGAAGTGTACTGGCAGGCATAATGTGATGCTGGACGAGGCGTCGGGAACGGTGCGGCTGGCTCGTCCGGGGGTACGCCTCAACCCCGGCGGATACGGCAAGGGGTTCGGTCTGGATCTGGCGATGGAAGCGCTTCGGGCCGCGGGCGTACAGTCGGCGCTGATGCACGCGGGAACGAGCAGCGTGGCGGCCCTGGGAGTGGATAGCACCGGACGGCCGTGGCAGGTGGGGATCCGCATTCCCGGTCAGAATGAAGGACGCGCTGCCGTTCTTGAGCTACAGGACGGGAGCCTGTCCGTCTCCGGTATTTCGGAGCAAAGCTTCTCCGGCGAGGGACGCCGCTTCGGGCACGTTCTGGACCCCCGAACCGGCTGGCCCGTGGAGAGGGAAGGATGGGCGGTGGCGTTGTGCGAAAGCGCGGCGGCGAGCGATGCGCTCGCAACGGCCGCACTGGTGCTGGGACCGGAGGGCACGGAGCGGATTCTGAGAGGGCGGGGAGAGGCGCGCGTCATCTTCTACGACGAAAAGGGCAGGCCGATCCGCGAAGTGGGCGGAGGACCGGAGCCCGGAGGTGCAAGGACGGAAAGCCATGTCTCGGAATGATCTTTTCAGCAGGGACTATCTGACCCGCCGCGATTTCCTGAAGGGTTCGGCGGCCGCGGCGGCAACTGTGGCGGTGTTCGGAGCGCAACGAGCACAGGCCGAGGAGCCAGCCCAGAACTCACCGGAGGAGCCCATCCGCGCGGGGATCATCGGCACGGGGGCACAGGGGACGTTCCTGCTCAGCAATGCCGTAAAAGTTCCGGGAGTGGAGATCGTAGCCTGCTGCGACATCTACGAACCGCATCTGGAAAAGAGCCTCATCCTTGCCCCCGACGCGGAACCGTATCAGGATTACCGCAGGCTTCTGGACCGCAAGGACATTCAGGCGGTCATCATCGCGACGCCACTCCACCTGCATGCGCAGATGAGCATAGACGCCATGGACGCGGGAAAGCACGTCTTCTGCGAGAAGATGATGGCGTATTCCATCGAGCAGGCCAAGGCGATGGCGCGCAAGCAGCGCGAAACCGGAAAGGTGCTGCAACTGGGACATCAGCGGCGCGTCAACAGCACCTACCGGCACGCATACCGGATGCTGAACGTGGACAAGGTGTGCGGACGCGTGACTCAGGTGCGCGCGCAGTGGCATAGGAACGGAAGCTGGCGCAGGGCAGTGCCGGACAAGTCGCTGGAGAAACAGTTGAACTGGCGTCTCTACCGGGAATACTCGCAGGGTCTGATGGCCGAGCTGGGCAGCCACCAAATAGACGCCGTCAACTGGTTCCTGAACGCGCTACCGGTCTCCGTGATGGCAAGCGGCGGCATTGACTACTGGAAGGATGGCCGCACGGTCTACGACAACATCAGCGTCATATACGAGTATCCCGGCGGCATCCGGTGCACCTACACCTGCATTACCACCAATGAGCACGAGGCCTATTACGAGATGTATATGGGTGACGAGGGAACGCTGGTGGTAACCCCGGAGAAGGGGCTGCTATTCCGGGAGCCCAAAGCAGAGCAGCTTGTCTGGGCGCCGATGGCGCACAAGGATGAGTCCAAGGGCAAAGAGGCGATCGTGCTGGATGCCGGCGCCACCAGGCGGGCCCGCGAGGGGAGCGGGCAGGAGGAGATCAAGACCGACGCCTCCCAGGACGACTACTATGTGGAGCTGGAGGAGTTCTTCCACAGTGTGCGCACCGGCAAGAAGCCTGCGTCGGACCCTGAGTCGGCGCTTCAATCGTGCGTGACCTGCCTGATGGCCAACCACGCCGCGCAGACGGGCCGCAAGATCCAGTTCAACGAGAAGATGTTTCAGATCTGACGGCCCCGCTCAGGCGGAGCCGCCGGTAGAAGGCGCGGAAAAGATGAGAGAACTTTTGCTTGGCGCTGCAGCGATGGCGGCCCTGCTTGCCGGCGTTTGCAGCCGACTTGAGGCAGGGGGAGAAACGGTCGCGCGAGTGTCCATCTCGGCCGCCGCTGAACTGAAGGGGTACCCTGTCCTGATCCCGCTGACGCCGGCGCCGGTCCCGCGGGGCACTCCGGAGCTGCGCTCCCCGGATGGCAGGCACACGGATGGCCAGCTGGTGCGGATCGAGGGACGGGACTTCGTGGCGGCTCTGGTGGATTTGCCGGGAAGCGGGGCGCGGGCTGTGTATGAGGTCTCGTTCGACGCCAGCCCTGTGCGCGGGGCATCCCGGCTAGAGGTGCGCCCGGAGGATGAAGCGCTGGCTGTGTACGCGGGAGATTCCCTGATAGCCCGGCACAACAGCACTCACCCGTTCAAGCCCTATCTCTGGCCCGTCTTCTCTCCCGGCGGAGTAGATGTCACTCGCAGCTACCCGATGCGCGACGTCCCCGGCGAAGACCAGGACCACGTCCATCACCGCGGACTATGGTTCACTCACGGTGATGTCAACGGTGTGGACTTCTGGGGCGAAGGGGACCCGAAGGGACGCACCCTCCAGCGGTCGGTCAGTGTGTCCTCCGGGCCGGTATGCGCCGTGATCCGGACGGTGAACGACTGGGTGGCACCGGATGGCCGGAAGATCTGTGAGGACGAGCGCACGCAAGTCTTCTGGAAAACACCGGCGGGAAACGTCATCGACTACCGGATAACCCTGAAGGCTACCGAAGGTGCGGTCCGGCTGGGGGATACCAAGGAGGGCACATTCGCCATCCGCGTGCCCAAATGGATGACCGTGAAGAACGGCACCGGCCACATCCTGAACTCCGCGGGCGACCGCGACGGGGCGGCCTGGGGCAAGCGGGCGGCCTGGGTGATCTACTGGGGCCCTTCGGCAGCCGGCTCTACAGGCGTGGCGATGGCCGAAGACCCCCAGAACTTCCGCTTCCCCACCTACTGGCACGCACGGGACTATGGTCTGTTCGCTGCCAATCCCTTCGGCGTGCGGGACTTCACGGGGGACAAAGACCGGGACGGATCCATCGAGATCCCGGCAGGCGGATCGCTCACGCTTGCGTACCGGGTGCTGGTGTTCGACGGCGACCCTGAAAAGGCCGGTGTTCCGGCGTTCGCCGCCCAGGCAGCGCTGCGCAGACCGTTCGTGGTGACCCTGCCGTGAAAGTGCCGTCTTTTGTGCTTTGCGCCGCTACAGCTGCGCTGGTGGCAGGCGGTTGCGGGGCATCCGTCAGGGAGGCAAGCACGGTGGTGGAAGCCAAGGATGCCCGTATCTGGAAGCTGGTGCCCCGCTCGGTGCAGGTGGAGAAGCTTGCAGGGGATTTCCAGTTCACGGAGGGACCCCTCTGGCTTGGAGACGCCCTGCTCTTCTCCGACATCCCGGCGGACACCATTTACCGCTGGGATCCCTCGGGCCGCATCAGCGTGTTCCGCAAGCCCAGCCACAGCTCCAACGGACTGACCCTGGACGCGCAGGGCCGCCTGATCTGCTGCGAGCACGGCAGCCGCTCCGTGACCCGGACAGAAAAAGACGGCAGCGTTGCAACACTGGCATCCCGCTATGCAGGCAAACCGCTCAACAGCCCTAACGACGCAGACTTCTTCCGCGATGGTACCCTGTATTTTACGGATCCTCCCTACGGCATCCGTCCGGAGCAGCAGGAGCAGAAGGTCCAGGGGGTCTATCGCCTCTGGCCGGACTCGGGCCGTCTGGAGCTGCTGCTGCCGGACTTCGACCGTCCGAACGGCATCGCGTTCTCGCCGGACTACCGGACTCTGTATGTGGCGGATTCCTCTTCCCGCAGCCACATCCGGAGCTTCCGGGTGACAGAGAGCGGCAAGTTGCTTGATGGGAAGATCTTTGCGACCCTCCGTGACCGGCGCGAGGGCATTCCGGACGGGTTGAAAGTGGACCGGCAGGGAAACGTCTGGAGCACCGGGCCGGGCGGCATCTGGGTATTCGATCCTGAGGGAACGCATCTGGGAACCATCCTGACGCCGGAAGTGCCCGCCAACTGTGCCTGGGGAGGCAAAGACGGCAAGGACCTGTATGTGACGGCGCGGACCGGACTATACCGCATCCGGACACTGGTGGGCGGTTTTCTGCCGGGGCAGCCTCGCTGAAGACTGCAGGCCAAGAACGGGAAGGTCTGCCGCCGCGGTCTGTCGAAGACTCCGCCGGTTAACGACTTCGGGCGCGCGGGAGATGCCCGCGCGGGAAAGAGTGGACATGAGCGGAGTACGCTGGCGCCTCGGCGCAATGATGTTCCTGCAGTACGCCATCTGGGGCTCCTGGGCCCCCTTCCTCTGGCCCTACCTCACCGACCCCGCTGCCGGTCTCGGGCTGAGTGACCCCCAGGCGGCGTTCATCTTCGGTCTTCTGTGGCTGGCCTGCATTCTGGCGCCCTTCACAGGCGGCCAGATCGCCGACCGGTATGTTCCCACACAGATCTTCCTGGGAGTGGCACATCTGGCGGGCGGCGCGTTGTTGCTGCTGGCATCCCGGGCGCAGGAGTTCGGCCCGATGGCCACGCTGGTGGGGCTCTACAGCCTGCTTTACGCGCCCACCCTGGCACTGACGAACTCCCTGGCGTTCCATCACCTGGCCAGCGAAAAGGAGTTCGGCGGGATCCGGGTGTGGGGGACCATCGGCTGGATCTGCGCCGGCATCGCGCTGAGCTTCTGGCGCAGGATGGGCACACCGCCGGACGTGGCGGACTGTCTGCTGCTCTCCGGGCTGTTCGCGCTGGTGATGGGCATGTATTGCTTCACGCTGCCGCATACCCCTCCGGCTAAAGACGAAGCGGCCGACCCCCTGGCCTTCCGCGAGGCGTTCGTTCTGCTGAAGAACCGGAACTTCCTGGTGTTCATGCTGATCGCTTTCGTGGTGACCACGGAGCTGCAGTTCTACTATGGCCCCACCGCCGGTTTCCTGGAGAAGCCGATGGGCGTGCAGCACCAGAACGTGCCCATGACGATGACCATCGCGCAGGCGGCGGAGATCCTGGCGATGTGGCTGCTTCTGCCGGTGGCGCTGAAGCATCTGGGAATCCGCAAAACGCTTGCGCTGGGAGTCATCGCGTGGCCCCTGCGCTACTTCGTTTTCGCGGCGGGCCCGCTGGCACCGGAGGTGATGAAGCCGTTCGTGGTGGCCTCGCTGACCCTTCACGGCCTGGGTTACACGTTCTTCTTTGTGGTCAGCCAGATCTTCGTGGATATGGTGGCCCCGCGCGACATCCGGGCCTCAGCGCAGAGCCTGTTGACTCTGGTGACGCTCGGGCTGGGGAACTGGATCGGGACGCAGTTTACCGGATGGGTGCTAAGCATCTTCCGTCCGCACGATGATCCGTCGAAGTGGACTCAGGTCTTCCTGGTGCCTTGCGCGCTGACTGTAGCCTGCGCCGTGGCGTTCCTGCTGTTCTTCAAGGATCCTGAAAAGGAGCGGGAAACAGCAGCCGCCGCAGCGTAGAACGGAGATCAATCTAACAGGATGCGAAAGCGGCCCGCCGGCACACCGGTGGGCCGCACGTTCATTCAGGAATCCTGTGAGGCTGCAGCCGTCCAGCGGACGCCGCGAATTACCAGATCCTGAAACACGGGATGGCGGCAGGCATCAGGATCATGGCCGAGTGCGTTGAACAGCACCCGTCCCCTGCCCCACTCCCGCGCCCAGATCACGGGATACGGCTGTCCCTGATAAAGGGCCGTGGCCAGCACATTCACGCGGCTGTCGTAGCTGCACAGATACTGCTCGTCACGGACGGTGAACTCGTCAATCCCGGCAGTGACGGGATGTTCGCGCTCCAGAACGCTGACCTGATACTCCCGCATCGCCGGATGCCGGACGAAGTATCCTCCCAGCATGGCCCGGTAAGGATCCGATTCCTTAAAGGAGGCAGCCGCTCCGTGTATGCCGACCAGCCCCCGGCCGCTCTTCAGCCAGCGGGACCACGCAGCCACTTCCGCTGCCGATATCTCTCCCACCGTCCAGTAGAAGACCATTGTGTGGAAACCGTAGAGCGCTTCACTGCTGAGGATGCTTTGATCATCCTCCACGACGGTCAGGTTGAAATCCGGCTGCGCGGAGAGCAACTCCTTCAACACGGCTCCACAGCCGCGCCAGTCATGTACTCCTCCACCGGTAAGAAGGAGAACATCCAGACTTCTGGATCCCGATGAGTCTGTCATACTCTGCAACCTCGACATCTGTTTCCACATAAAGGCATCTGGCATCCTGCCGGAACAGCGGCCTCTGCGGCAACCGGCGGCGGAATGGTGCAGAATAGCCCCGGCGGCCCTGTGGCCGCGAGGGAGCCTCTCCTGCGTATGAAGGAATTCATCGTTTCCGTGATGGCGAAGGACCGGCCGGGCATCGTGGCCGCCGTTTCCGGCGCGGTGGCGGCGCTGGGTGGCAACATCACTCACCTCAGCCAGACGGTCCTGCGAGGCTACTTTACCATCATCCTGTCTCTGGAAGCGGAAGACTCGCTCGACGCTGAGACACTGCGTGAAAGAATCGCTGCCTCTGGAGGACCGGGAGAGTTTCAGGTGGGCGCGGCGCCATTCGAGGACACAGAGCCCTGGCACGGAGACCGCCTGCTGGAACGCTTCGTACTGACCGCCCGCTGCCGGGACCGGTCCGGAATCATCCATCGCATCTCGCGGACGCTGGCGGAGGCATCCATCAACATAGACGACTTCTATGCCTACGTGCTGGACGGAGAGTTGATTATGATCCTGGAGCTTGGCGTGCCCTCTGGCGTCAGCGTGCCCGAGATCCAGAAGGATCTGGAGCGCCTGGCCGAAGAGGAGGGCATTGTGGCTCATCTGCAGCACGAAGACATCTTCCGCGCCACCACCGAGCTGCAGGCCGTTCTCCGGCTGGGAGACAGGAGGTAACGGGGATGCCCGCCAAGGAGCACATCCTGGCAACGGTCCGGATGCTGCAGGAAGAGCACCTGGACGTGCGCGCCGTGACCCTGGGGGTGGATCTCTGCGACTGCGCGGACCGCGACCCGGAGCGGATGTGCCGGCTCATCCGCGACAAGATCCTTCGGAAGGCGGGAAATCTGGTCAGCGCCTGCGAACAGGTCTCGCGCAAGTACGGCATCCCGGTGGTCAACCGGCGTCTGGCAGTCTCGCCCGTGGCCAATATCGCAGCCGGCCACGGTCCGAAAGAGATGCTGCGCGTCGCACAGGCGCTGGACAGTGCCGCAGGGGAAGCCGGAGTAGACTTCGTGGGCGGCTTCTCCGCCATGGTTCAGAAGGGTCTGACGGACTCGGAACGGACCCTGATAGACGCCCTACCCCAGGTCCTTTCGGGCACTACTCGCGTTTGCGCATCCGTCAACGCAGCGTCCTCCCGGGCAGGCATCAACGTGGACGCACTTCTGCTTCTGGGAGAACGGATCCTGGAGACCGCCGCGCTGACCGCGGACCGGGACGGTTTCGGCTGCTGCAAGCTGGTGGTCTTCGCCAACATCCCCGAGGACAACCCCTTCATGGCGGGGGGCTTCAAGGGACAGGGCGAACCCGAAACCGTGATCAATGTGGGCGTCAGCGGCCCCGGCGTGGTCAAACGCGCCATCGAGAGACTGCGCCAGTCCGGGGTGAAGCTGACTCTGGCGGATATCGCCGAGGAGATCAAGAACACCTCTTTCCGCGTCACGCGGACGGGCGAGCTGATCGGCCGGGAGGTGGCCCGGCTCATCGGCGCGGAGTTCGGCATCGTGGATCTGTCGCTTGCTCCCACGCCGGAGGTGGGTGACAGCGTGGGAGAGATCCTTCAGGCGATGGGGATCGGACGCATCGGGGGACCGGGCTCCACCGCGGCGCTCGCCATGCTGACGGACGCCGTCAAGAAGGGCGGCACGTTCGCATCATCGTCGGTGGGCGGACTCTCCGGGGCGTTCATTCCTGTTGCGGAGGACAGCGCCCTTTCCACGGCGGCGGCCGGAGGAACTCTGACGCTGGAAAAGCTGGAGGCGATGACCAGCGTCTGTTCGGTAGGACTGGATATGGTGGCAGTCCCCGGCGACGTCTCGCCCGAGACCCTCGCCGCCATCATGGCCGACGAGCTTGCGATCGGGGTGGTCAACAGGAAGACCACCGCCGTCCGCATCATCCCCGTGCCGGGCAAGAAACCGGGTGATATGGCGGTCTTCGGAGGACTGTTCGGACAGGCGCCGGTCATGCGAGTCCAGGACGGCGCATCGGCGCCGTTCATCCGGACGGGCGGACGCATTCCGGCGCCGCTTCAGAGCCTGACGAACTGATGCCGGGCCTGTCCCGGCACCATCAGTGGTAGGTGGGCGGCTCGGTCTCGACGGATGGATCCAGCAGGTTCTCCAAGATAAGGTGGCGAAGAGTGGCCACGCCCATCCCGCTGAGATAAAAGCCGCGCTCCGCAGCCGCCTCCTCAGCGTTCCGTATCAGCTTGGTCCGGAAGATGGCATCCTCCATAGCCAGTCCCACGATCTGGCGGATCTGGAAGGTATCCAGCCAGGAGATGGCCTCCCTCGCCTCTTCCGCGATGTCGGCCTCCGGATCCAGGTCCACCACGCGATCGAACTCCCGGATGGCGCGCGCCACGTCGCCCTTCTGCTGGAAGAGCACGGCGCGCTTGAAGTGGTTGCTGGGGTCGGTGGGATCCAGATGGATCAGCTCGTTGGTCATCTGCAGGGCTTTGTCCAGCTGTCCCAGCTGAAGGTATGCCACCCCCATGATGTCCCGCGCATACAGGTTGCGGGGCGACAGCTTGAGCAGGGACTTGCCGCAGTCAATGGCACGGCGGTACTCCCCGGCTTCCAAATAGAGCTGAAGCAGGAACTGTCGGGCGTCTACGTCCCGCTCCGAACGCTCCACGGCAGAGGCAGCCAGACGGATGGCCTCGTTCAGTTTGCCCTGCGAGCGCCGTACTCCGGCAAGCTGAAGCAGGACGCCGGAGTTGGACGGATCCATTTCCAGCGCCTCTTCCAGCCGGCGCGCCGCGGAATCCAGCAAACCGCGGGAGGCCAGCGTCTCGGCCTTGCGCGCAAGCGCCGACACCCGCTGACGGATGGACCGCCGCTTTCTGGCCTCGCTTGTCTCTTCGTGCCCGGATGTGTTCTCTGTCAACCCCGCATCAACACGCCCGCGCGTCAGTCTCCCTGCAGTGGGAACGTGACGGGCGCGCCCTCTCTACTGGAACGGTAGATCCCGAGAATCAGCTCCACAGCCCCGCGGGCATCCTCGCCGGTGACCATCGGTTCACGGTCATTGAGGATGGCGTCGGCGAAGTCCTGGATCTGGATGCAGTGGCCTTCATTCCCGATGTCCGTGGGCTTCGCGGAGGCAGCACCTTCGTCCGTCAACTTGCTCAGGTCCGGAGCCTCAGACCCATCGGCGGTCTCCCAGCGGACGATGCGCTCGCCCTCCACCATGATGTTCCCTGTTTCGCCGTGGAACTCCAGCCTGTGTGGGACACCGTTGTATACGCACGTGGTGCCCTCGATGATTCCCATCGCCCCGTTGGCATATGTGACCACCGCGCAGGCCGCATCCTCCACCTCGATCTTCCGTGCCAGATGGTCGCAGCGGCCGAAGACCGTCGCCGGATCCCCCACGATCCAGCGCATCAGGTCCACGCAGTGCACGCCCTGATTCATCAGTGCGCCGCCGCCGTCCAGCTCCCACGTCCCGCGCCAGCCCGCGCTATCGTAGTACTCCTGAGACCGGTAGTACTTCAGGTAGGCATCCGCCACCACCAGCTTGCCGAGTTTGCCGACCTGAACCGCCTCCCGCACTGCCTTCCACAGAGGGGAAGTGCGGCGCTGGAAGATGCAGCCCAGCTTGACGCGGTTCTCGCGACAGGCGGAAATCAGGGCATCCATGTTGGCCAAAGTGATGTCCAGAGGTTTTTCGGACAGCACATGTTTGCCTGCTTTCGCGGCATCCACGCCGATGGCCGCGTGCAGACCCGACGGTGTGCAGACGCAGACCGCATCCACTTCCGGGTCTTCCAGCAGCGCCAGATGGTTATCGTATACGCGCGGCTTGCCGTGTTCGGCCGCCAGCTTCTCCGCCTTCTCCACCTCGATGTCGCAGACGGCGGTCAGCTCCGCATTGGGAGCCGAGAGGATGGCGCCTGCATGCCAGGGGGCGATGACCCCGCAACCGACGATGCCGAAACGGATCTTGTCTGCCATATCGAAAAACGCACGAGCCTCCTGAGGTAT
>JBBFLP010000004.1:26925-29898 GCA_037478975.1 Armatimonadota bacterium | reverse complement strand
AAGTGGGCGCCTCCACCACCGACGGGCCCGAAATATCCGGCGGAGGAGGAGCTTCCGTGAGCGGCTGACCGGTCTTCAGCGCAAAGATCCACGCCGAAGCGCCCAGAACCGCGATGAGAACCGCGGCCACAAGCAGCCGCTTCGGCCACGGAGATCGGGAGCCGGATCCCTCCCGCGGGGTTTCCTGTCTAGCGTCGGTCATACGGCACTCCCGGGACGCGCTGCCCTCCCGCCTTCCCTCATCTGCAAACTACCATGCCCCCCATCGCACGTCAATCGGGGCACGTGACGGCAGGAAAAAGGGGCGGCGGGAAGCCGCCCCTCCAGAGACTTCACCCTGCCCGCCGGTGCGGGCAGACGACCTCAGAACTCAGGGAGCGAGAAGCTCTCCGAACTCGCTCTCCCTCAGCCGAATGACCGGCACAACGGCCTGGCCGTCCAGTTCCGCTCCCAGCGCTCCGGTCGCGGCCACCATCTCGCCCAGGTTCGCTGTCGGCGAAAAGCCGATGACCTTCACCCCTGGCACTGTCGAAGAGCCGTAGCGGATGCCTGACCCGTCGTCAATGCGGAAGTAGAGCGTTCCGAAGATGTCGGAACCGATCTCCGTCAGTTTGCCTGCCGTGCGAATAAGCAGTCCGACGTTGTTCAATCCGATGCCGCCGCTGACGCCGGGTTGCTCGCCCTGCGCGGCCCCGCCGATGGCCGTCCCGCGGACATACAGCGGACGCGGCGCATCCTGCGCGCCGGTCTTCACCACCTCAAAGGCGGTCAACTGCCTCTCTCCGGCCACAGTGCTGACACGCCCGGCGATGGTCAGGACGTCGCCTTCCTCCACCAGCGGAGCGTCCAGCACCTTGATGCCGCTGGAGCGGTCCGGCTGCTGCACGTAGATGATGCCCGGAGATCCGGGCGTCAGCGTGCGGCTGACCACGACACCACGGACCACCGCGCCGGACTGATTCGGCTTGGACTTCACTTCGCCCAGCGTCTCGGAGAGCGCCGGCGCCGGCTGAAGCGCGACACCCAGGAACCCCAGGATGTTCTCCAGCAACCGGTCAGCCGAAAGCGTCCCCGGCCCGCCGTTCTCAGCGATGTTGGCGGTGCTCTGAGCGAACCAGTAGGTGCCCAGCATCACCGACTGAACCGCGGTGCGGGCGCTGGACCGGTAGCCCACGATGAGTGATGTGTTCTCATCCGCCGGGCGGGATGGATTGAACCCGTCCGCGTTGAACCACTCGCCCACAGCAGAGGCTGTGCCGTCCGCAAACGGGGCGACAAGGTAGCAGATCTGACCCACCTGGCGCGCCCCGTTGAACTCGCCCGGCCCGCCGCTCAACCCGGCGAACAGCGCGGAGCCCTCAGGCGCACCCGCGATCCTCCGCAGGTAGCGGTACTTATCCGTGCTTGAATCGAAAGGCGAACCGCCCTGGCCTACATTGAGGGCATTGACCCGGTACACATCCGCCAGCCGGTAGTTAGACCCGCGCTGCCCCTTGTGGTTGGCGATGGAGTTGTAGTAGCTGGAAAGGACCTTCCCCTGGCTGTATTTGACATAGTCCCGGATGCACTGGGCGGTATAGCTGGACATGTTCCGGTTCACCGCCAGGATCAGCAACTTATATCCGGCGATATCGTCCTCCTCGATGGTCAGACCGCCGTCTTCGGCCTGCGCGTCATACACCACATCGAAGGCTACTCCCCGGTCCTCCAGGAAGCGGCGGGCAGCCGCCCATGAGCCCGCATAGCCTGGGTTGTTGGTGGTATCGGCCGCATTGACCTCGCTGTAGGACAACGCCACACCCTTGCTGCCCGGCGCTGGAGCCGTGGATGAAGCAACGGAGATGGGACCAGCCGCCGGCGTGGCCACGCTCTCGCCCGCTCCGTTGAAGCTCTTGACCGCGTAGTAGAACGGGCCTCCGGGAGAGGTGCCCTGAGCGGCGTCCTTCCAGCGCGGGTAATCATCCGTGATCGCATACAGGGTCAGCGATTGCGGCGAGGTGCCACGATAGATGTTGTAACCGGTGGGACTGTCCGTGGACGGAGCCGGCGGCGTCCATTTCAGGCGGATCTGCCCGTAGACATCGTTGGACACTTCAAGGTCGGACGGAGGCGCCGGAACTCCCTGCAGATGCACTTTGTACGCCTGGGGCAGAATGCCCGGATAGCGCACCAGCACATAAGTGTTGCGGTCGTCATCGGCGGTCATCCAGACGGTATTGTTGCCGCCCGGTCCGGAGAACGTGAACACCGTCCACGTCCCCGCAGGAGGCTGCTGGCCAGCAGCATATCCGTTGGTGTTCCCGTAGCCGTCAATGTACTGCCCGTCCATGGTGAAGCGCATGACGGACGTGGTGAAGAACGCCGAGACGTAGAGGTATTCAGGGTTCTGCGGATCCTGCGGATCCTTGACGTACGCGATGCCGCCGGGGGTCCAGCTGGTCCCCATGAAGGCGGGCTTGGTGAAAGTCCAGGCAGGATCCTCGAAAAGATAACTTGTCACCTTCTTGACGAAAGGCGGCGAGCTGCTGCTTGAGACCCAGTAGCTGTTACCCTCATCGTCCACAGTGACCCCGAACGGCCGGACGAGTCCGAGCGACCCCAGGCTTGCGGCCAAAACCCACGAGGAGCCGTCATACTCCCACACTTCGCAGCTGGCCTGCGCCGAACTGGTACCGTAGCAGGCGACGAAGACCCGCGTACCTGCCTGTCCCAGTTTGCCTTGAACCGCCAGACCGCGCGGGGGCTGGGTGGACTGGAACTGGATGGTGAACTCCCCTCCCCCGGGAGGGCCGGTCAGGATGTTGCGGGTCCCGAAATCCGCTACCCAGACCGTGTCATCTTCACCCACGAAAACATTCATCAGGGTCGCGCCGGGAGGATTGGACGCATAGCGGAGGGTCGCCCCGGTATCTGTATAAGACGTGGCCGAAGTCCCGGCGGAGGGCGGGTTCGGAGCGATGATGCGGACGGCCT
>JBBFLP010000004.1:14159-26825 GCA_037478975.1 Armatimonadota bacterium | reverse complement strand
GACGTGGCCGAAGTCCCGGCGGAGGGCGGGTTCGGAGCGATGATGCGGACGGCCTGCTCTCCCGTACCGGGGATCACTCCGGCGTCGTAGGTGCCGCCGCTGTCAACACCGTAGAAGTAGCCGTAATACGGACTGCCGGGATTCTTGTTGACCGCGATGCCCCGGTCGCTCTGCGCCCCGGCGAACGGGATGCCAGTGACTCCCTGATAGGAGCCAGCATAGCCGCCCGATGCCGCCGCAGCCGTGACCAGACACGCAAGGGTCACGAGCAGACAAACGTGCCTTGCTGACATATGGACCTCCTTTCGCGACGCCGCAGGCGCTCCGGCGAAGGACCCGGGAGCGACGGCGTCTTGATATCTACGATACTCCTCCGGAGGTTCCCTGTCAATCAGGAAACGGGCATTACTCCGCGCACCACGGCGTCCGTCACCCGCGCCACGCGGACCATCTGACGCACGTCGTGAACGCGCACGATGCTGGCGCCATTGGCGATGGAGATTGCCACGGATGCTGCCGTCGCCTCCAGCCGCTCCAGCGGTGGCGCACCTCCCAGCAGCATCCCCAGGGTGGACTTGCGGGAGGTGCCGATCATCACGGGGCGGCCCAGCGCGGTGAACTCACGCAAGCGTCGCAGCAGCTCCAGATTGTGCTCAGGTGTCTTGCCGAAGCCGAACCCGGGATCCACGATGGTCCATTCCTCGGGCAACCCCTTCGAGACCGCAAGCTCCACCTGTCCGCGCAAGAATGCGCTGATCTCGCCAATCAGGTCGTCGTAGTGGGGAGATTGCTGCATATCGGCGGGGGTGCCCCTCATATGCATGATGACCAGAGGCGCCTGATACCGGGCCGCCACAGAGGCGAGTTCCGGTTCGGCCTGCAGGCCGGTGACATCGTTCACCATATGCGCTCCGGCCATCAGGGCGCACTCGGCCACCTCGGCCTTGGACGTGTCCACAGAAATCGGAACTTCCACCCTGTCGGCCAGGCCGTGGATGACGGGCAGGACCCGTTCTATCTCTTCGGAGGCCGAGACTGGCTCCGCCCCCGGACGCGTGCTCTCGCCTCCCACGTCAATGATGTCCGCCCCCTCAGCCGCCATCCGGACGCCCCACCCCACGGCGTCCTCGACAGACCTGAACCGCCCGCCATCCGAGAACGAATCCGGCGTGACATTCAGAATGCCCATCACAAGAGTGCGCCTGCGCATCTCAGAGAACATACGCGCCAGGGCGGGCGAACAGATATCTGACGGGTCGGGCAGACGGTATTCCATGGCCTTCCTTCCGGGCAGGAAATCAGCGGACCACCACGTAGGGTTTCATCTCAGCGAACTTTTTCTCTCCGATGCCGGGCACTCCCAGCAGATCCTCGGGCCTGGTGAATCCGCCGATGGCGCGGCGGTATTCGATGATCTTCGCGGCGGTGGCAGGTCCGACTCCCGGCAGGCGGTCCAGCTCTTCGGGCCCGGCTGTGTTGATGTTCACCGGGCCGAGGGCGGAGGCGCTTTTCGGCGCTCGAACGGCTGAAGCCGCAGGTCTGGCCCGCGATGCCGCCGGGTCGTGCCGGCCGGGAGGCGAGGGAGCGGGCCCTGCCCCCACTTTCGGAAGATAGATCTGTTGGCCATCCTCGGCCCGGGCGGCCAGGTTGACCGCCTCAAGATCCGCGTCCGGCTTCGCCCCTCCCGCCAGCTCAATGGCATCCTTGATGCGCGCTCCCGCCGGCAGAGAATACACACCCGGCTTCACCACGCGTCCGCAGACGTGCACCACCACCTCGGAAGACGCCTGCTCCGCAGGTGTTCCGCTCTGCGCTTCCGGAGAAGCGCTCACGGAAGAATCATCCAACCCGGCGGCCGCAGTGCCATCCGGCTCGATGATCTGGACCCGGGGACCCTCCCCGGCTCCGTCCCTCCGGGTCCACGCTCCCACGACCAGAGCCAGCGCGCCAACAGCCACAATCGCCAGCACGGCAAGCTTCTGCCGAAGCGATATTTCCTCCACCTCTCAAACCCCCTCCCGCCCGGGCCGGCGATGCGAAGCCGTGAATCAGCCCACCACGTTCACCAACCGTCCCGGCACCACGATGACTTTACGGGCCGGCCTGCCCTGCAGAGCGCCCTGCACCCTGGGACTCTCCAGCGCCAACCGCTCAAGCTCGGCCTCGCTCGTTCCCGCGTCCACGGATATCTTGTCCCTGACCTTGCCGTTCACCTGCACCACAATGGTCAGCACGTCCGCCTTTGCCACTTCGGGATCGGCCTCCGGCCACGGGGCGGAATAGGTATAGCCCTCCCGCCCGATCATCTGCCACAGCTCGTCCGCCAGATGAGGAGCCATCGGGGCCAGAAGCAGGATGAGCGTCTCGACCGCCTCGCTCCACACCGGGCAGGGGTAATGAAGACCGTCCTTGGCGTTGACGAAGTCGTAGATCTGATTGGTCAGCTCCATCAGGGCGGCGACCGCCGTATTGAAGGCGAAGTCTTCGATATCCCTGGTCACCTTCATGATGGTCTGGTGCGTCTTGCGGGCCAGAGCCTTCGCCTCGTTGCTGACGGTCTCCTGCCGGACGGTGGACCTCCAGTCCGGCACAAAGCTGCCGGGCCGCTCGGCCACCACGCGGTAGACCCGGTTCAGGAACCTCCAGCATCCGTTGATGCCGTCCTCGCTCCAGGGCACCGTGTCTTCGAACGGTGCGACAAAAAGCTCATAGACCCGCAGGGCGTCCGCGCCGTACTTCTCCGCCATTTCGTCGGGCGTGACGACGTTGAATTTGGATTTGGACATCTTGACCAGCACGCCCGGATTCTTCGGGTCCGGCGCTAGGAGCATGCCCTGGTTCTTCAGACGGGTGAAAGGCTCAACGAACGGCACAAGCCCGGCATCATACATCACCTTCGTCCAGAACCGGGCATACAGCAGGTGCATGACGGCGTGCTCGGCTCCGCCGACGTACAGATCCACCGGCAGCCAGTACTCCACTTTGTCCCGGTCGAAGGGGGCGCGGTCGTTGTGGGGATCGGCGAACCTCAGGAAGTACCAGCTGGAGCAGGCGAAGCCGCCCATGGTGTCCGTCTCCCGCTGAGCCGGCCCACCGCACGCTGGACAGGAAGTGTTCACAAACTCCGGGATGGTGGCCAGAGGCGAGCGCCCGTCGCCCGGGGGCTCGTAATTCTCGACATCCGGCAGCAGGACAGGCAGCTGCTCCTCCGGCACGGGCACCTCTCCGCAGACCGGACAATGCACGATGGGGATCGGCGCTCCCCAGTAGCGCTGACGGGAGATGAGCCAGTCCCGGAGGCGGTAGTTCACGCGGCGCTCTCCGATGCCCTGTTCCTGCATCCAGTCGGCGATGGCCTCCGCGCCCTCCGTATTGCGCATCCCGGAGAACTGCCCCGAGTTCACCATCGTGCCCTCGCCCGTGTGCGCTTCCTTCAGGGGCTGGCCGTCCCACCCATCCGGCGCGATGACCACCGGAGCAGGGAGGCCGTAGCGCCGGGCGAAGTCGAAGTCGCGAGTATCGTGCGCGGGAACCGCCATAATGGCGCCCGTCCCGTAGCTGAGCAGCACGTAATCGGCCACATAGATGGGAACCTCCTGCCCGTTAACAGGATTGATGGCATAGGCTCCCGTGAAACACCCGTCGCGCTCCCGCTCGGTGGACATGCGGTCTATCTCGGAGATACGGCGGCTTTTGCGGACGTATTCCTCCACCTCCGCCCGGCGGTCGGCCGTGGTGATCTGCGCCACCAGCGGATGCTCCGGGGCCAGAACTGCGAAGGAAACCCCGAAGACTGTATCCACGCGGGTGGTGAACACACGCATCGAGGCGTCATGCCCTTTGATGGGCATGTCAAACTCTACTCCCACGCTGCGGCCGATCCAGTTAGTCTGCATCAGCTTGATGGACTCGGGCCAGTCCACCAGCTTCAGATCCTCCAGCAGCCGGTCGGCATACTCCGTGATGCGGAAGAACCACTGCGGCAGATCTTTCTTCTCGATGTCCGTGCCGCAGCGCCAGCAGGCTCCGTCGTGCACCTCCTCGTTGGCCAGAACTGTGGCGCAGCTGGGGCACCAGTTTGCGGGCGCCGCCGACCGGTACGCCAGCCCGCGCCGGTATAGCAGCAGGAAGAACCACTGAGTCCACCGGTAGTACTCCGGCTCGCTGGAGTTGATCTCCCGTGACCAGTCGTAGGACAGTCCCAGCAGGTTCATCTGCCGCTTGTAGTTGGCCACATACTGCGGGACGGTCTTCTTCGGATGGGACTTGCGGCGGATGGCCTCATTTTCGGCAGGCAGCCCGAAAGCATCCCATCCCATGGGGTGCAGGACGTTGTCTCCGCGCATACGCCGGTAGCGGCAAAAGACGTCGCTGGGAACGTAATTCCTGCAGTGTCCCACCGAAAGGCCGTCGCCCGATGGATACGGGAAGAAATCCAGCCCGTAGAACTTCGGGCGCGACCGGTCCTCCGGGGTGCGGAACAGGTCATCGGCCCGCCAGCGCTCCTGCCAGCGCTTCTCAATGGACCGGAAGTCGTATTTCACCACGGTTGATTCCTGCCTGGTATTCACGGATGACATGGAAGATGCACACACTCCTTCATCTCTAGCGGACCCGGACGATGACAGCCACCAGGATGGCAACGGCGATCACCAGTCCGCTCGTGATGAGCGCCTCCTGCCGGGACAGGCGGAAATGGCGCAGGTTGGCGGCGACGAATCCCAGCCCTATGACCACCATCCCGGGCACCCCTACCCCGGCGAACCCGCTCCAGAAGACCACCAGGATCATCGCCAGAGAGACCAGCACAAAAAACGCCGCAGCGGTGCGGCGTGAGTTCATCCGCAGGCGGTCGGCGGCGGCCAGGAACATGGCCATAAACATAAAGTCCCCCAGCCCCACAAAAGCCAGGGGCGCAAGCTGCCCTGCCGCCGGCACCCCGGCGGCCACCACATCCAGCACCTCGGGACGATGCTCCAGCACCCGCCGGACCGGTCCGGCCGACACGGTCCAGAAGTCCACCAGGGGTGACATGAGCGCCACCGGCAGCAGGATGTTCGGCTCCCGGAAGATGACCGACACAACGCATCCCAGAAACGCCGCGCCGTAGATGAGCCAGAGGTTGGCAAGCGGCGGCCACAGACGCAACTGGACGGCCACGACCAGCAATGCCGCGCTGAGAACGAACCCCGCCACCCGGCCCCAGAAACCCAGCCGCAGCCCGGCGATGTGCCGCACGATCCCGATGGTAATGCCCACCCAGAATACGGTCAGAACCAGCTGGGCGGCAAGAAAGGCGGCCGGACTCTTTCCAACGATTCCTGCCAGACGGGGCGAAAGTCCCCACAGAGCCACGAACAGGGCCGTGAAGACGATCAGCCAGCCAGAAGAATCGGGTCTAGAGCGCATCGAGAGAGGGCACCGCCATTTTGACAGGGCATTATAGCATGCTATAGAATCCGGAATGCCGGAGCCTGCGATGTCGCGGCCCGGCGCATCCTTTCCCGTTGACAGGAGCATCTCCCGGATACCATGCATCCCATGCGCGTCATCATCGCAGACGACGAATCCATAATCCGTCTGGACCTCCGTAAGACACTGGAGGCGGGCGGGCACACCGTGGTCGGAGAGGCGGGCGACGGCGAGACCGCCCTGAATCTGGCTCGCACGCTGAAGCCAGACATCGCGATCCTGGACATCAAGATGCCGGTGATGGACGGGCTGGACGCGGCAAAGGCCATCACCGAGGAAGGTATCGCTCCGGTGGTGCTCCTGACCGCCTACAGCGAGCCCGAATTGATCGCGCGGGCGAGAGAAGCCGGGGTGTTCGGGTATCTGGTGAAGCCGTTCCAGGAGGCGGACCTGCACCCGGCCATGGAGGTGGCCTGTGCCCGGTTCGAGCAGATGAAGGCCCTGCAGGAGCAGGTGCATGATCTGGAGGATCGTCTGGAGACCCGCAAGGCCGTTGAACGGGCCAAGGGCATCCTGATGGAGAAGCACGGGCTCACCGAGACGGAGGCGTTCCGGCGCATCCAGACCCAGAGCATGAACACCCGGAAGTCCATGCGGGAGATCGCGGAGGCCATTATCCTGGCCAGCCAGATCTGAGCGGTCTTTCCTGATCCGGGCTCCCCCGACCCTATGCCCACGCGCAAGACCCAGTTCGATGAGATTCCACCGCCCCACCCGCATTCGCACTCTGCGCAGGCGGTGGAGTCGCTCCGGGAGCGCGTCGCCGAGCTGGAGAAGCGGCTGCAGGAGAAGGAACTGGAGGCCGACGCGCTTCGCCGCACCGGCCACGCCATGGGCTTCTTGCTGGACCTCCCCCGGATGCTTTCGATGGTGGCGGAGACCATCGTCCAGGTTACCGAGACCGACCTCTGCCTGATCTATCTTCTGAACGAGACACGCGACGAGCTGGTGCTGCGGGCGGCCAGCAGCCCGGCATCGAGCGCCGTGGGCAAGGTCCGCCTGAAACTGGGCGAAGGCGTGACGGGCTGGGTGGCCAAGACCCGCGAGCACGTGGCGCTGCACAGCGAAGCGTTCCGCGATGAGCGCTTCAAGCTGGTGCCGGAGCTGAAGCAGGATCGCTATCACTCCATGCTGAGCGTCCCTCTGCTGGGCCGCACCGAACTGATCGGGGTGATCAATGTGCGCACGGACAAGGCGCATGAGTACACCCCTGCCCAGATCGAGCTGCTGGAGAGCATCGCCAGCCAGGTGGCCGGGGCCATCGAGAACTCGGAGCAGTTCGACCGCATCCAGCGGCGCGCATCGCAGCTGAGCACGCTTTCCGAGATCAGCCGCACCATCGCTTCCAGCAACTATCTGGAGGAGATCCTTCAGTTCATCGTGGCGGTCACGGCGGAAGGGATGAACCTGAGCATCTGTTCGGTAATGCTGCTGGACGAGGAGCGGCAAGAGCTGGTCATCAAGGCGACCACATCCCGCAGCCGCGCCTATATTTCCAAACCCAATCTCAAGCTGGGAGAGAGCCTGGCAGGGCGCGCCGTGGCCGAAGGCAAGCCCGTACAGGTACTGGACGTCCGCAGGACGCCAGGCTACCGCTACCCGGATATCGCGCGCCAGGAAGGTTTGTGCTCGCTGGTTTGCGTGCCGATGGTCATCCAGAACCGGACCATCGGAGTGCTGAACTGTTATACCGCGAGGCCGCACCGTTTCACGGATGAGGAGATCTCGCTGCTTTCGGCTTTGGCCACGCATGCCGCCATCGCCATCGAGAACTCTCAGCTGCACATCCGGTCGGCCATCCTTCAGGAGATGCATCACCGGGTGAAGAACAACCTGCAGACTGTCGCCAGTCTGCTGCGGCTTCAGGTGCGCTACGGGAAGCAGGATAGCGCGGAGACCGCTCTTCTGGAAAGCATCAACCGCATCCGTTCTATCGCTGTGGTGCACGATATGCTTTCCAGGGAGGATCTGGACACCGTCAGCGTACGCAAGCTGGCGGACAATATCCTCTCGAACGTGGCGGCCACCTGGTTGCCGGAGGGGCACCGGGTCTCGGTGGGCGTGGAAGGACCGGAGCTGCTGCTGGACTCACACCGTGCCACCAGTGTCGCTCTGGTGTTGAACGAACTTATTCAGAACGCGCTTGAGCACGGCGTGGGAACTGCGGGCGAAGGAATGGTGCGGGTGGTCATCTCGGCGGATGACGAGCGGGTAAGCATCTGCGTGGAAAACACCGGGCAGCCGCTGCCGGAGGGCTTCGACCCGCAGAAGAGCCGGAACCTGGGTCTGCAGATCGTGGAGAATCTGACGAGAGGCGAACTGAAGGGTTCCTTCGTCCTGAGCGGTGGCCAGACGACCCGGGCGGAAGTGGCCTTCGCGCTGCACCCGGAACCCCACCCGTAAGGCCCCGGAGACCAGCCGCGATATAGCCCGGACATAAAAGACCCGGAAAGGTTGGAGGAACTTGCAGGATTACTCTGATGCTTTGCGCATCGCGGAGCATGTGGCCCGGAGCGTGCGCGATGCAGTGAGACCGTTGCTGGACGATCCGGACGCGGGGCAGACGGCAGGAGTCGCGGCCAGCGGTGACACGACTTTCAATATGGATATCGCGGCAGAGGAAGCGCTGGTCCGCGCTGTGGAGTCCGCCGCATGCCCGCTGGCCTGCTACTCCGAAGACGAAGGCTTGAAAGTCTTCGGCGGCAATCCCCGATGGCTGCTCATCGTGGACCCGGTGGACGGCACTCGGCCGGCGGCGGCCGGGTTCGAGGCCTGTGCGGTATCCGTGGCGGTGGCGCGCCTCAGCGAAGAGGCCCGATGCTCGGATGTGGTAGCCGGAGCCGTCTACGAAGTGCGGCGTGACCGGCTGTACCGGGCTTCGCGGGGAGGCGGGGCAGAGGGTGTCTTCGAAGGAAAGACTCGCAGGCTGATGCCCTGCCCGCCCCCGGACATCCGCCATCTGCGATGGACGCTGGAAGTGGTATCGCGGCCATCGGAGTTGAACTTCGCCGCAGCCGGCCCGCTCATTGACGCCACCACGCTTCGCGGCGGCTTTTTCGTGCTGAACTCCAGCGCGTTCTCGCTGTGTCAGGTGGCGGCGGGACGGATGTCCGGGATGATGGACCTCTCCGGACGCCTGCTTGCGGAGTTCGCGGAGCGCGCATCGCTGTTCGCGGAGCTGGGCCACGGCCGCCCCATGGGCTTATGGGCCTATGACATCGCGGCGGCGGCGCTGATCGCTCAGGAGGCCGGCTGCACGGTGACCGACGCATTCGGCAGGCCCCTGGACTCCATCCGGCTCACCCGGACGCTGGACGAGGACATGGCAAGCTGCGTCTGCGCCGCCAGCAAAGAACTGCACGACGATATGATGCGCCTGTTGGAGCAGGGACTCGCAACGCTGCGCCAGGCGCGCGGATTGTAAGGCCCTTCCCGGCACGTCTGCAGGAGAGACACAAAGAAAAGCCGAAATTGGATGCAGGGGCTATCTCTGAGGAGACGCTGTCCCCGCGAGCCGCTCAATCCACCGGCCAGGAGATCACCAGCCAGCGACAGGAGCACTGCAATGGATGCAACATACAGGAAGCCGTCAGGACAGCAGGGAGTCCGGCTCGCATTGTCCATCCTTGTTGCGGCCGCGGCGGCATCTTTGTGCGGCTGCGGCACACGGACGGCAGCTCCTCCTGAAAGCCCTCTTCTGACGGAGGCGAAAAAGCTTTTCCAGCCACTGCCCGCACGGATGCCCGGCAGCTTCTCCGACACACCGGAACGCGTCGCTCTGGGGGAGGAGCTGTTCCACGAAAAAGGGCTATCCATCAACAGCAGCCAGTCCTGCAATACCTGCCACAGAGTGGACGGCCGGCGGGCAGGGGCCGATAACGAACGCGTCTCCCTGGGAGCTCTGGGCAAGCCCGGCACACGGAACTCGCCGACCGTCATCAACGCCGGGTTCCAGTTCGTGCAGTTCTGGGACGGGCGCGCAAAAGACCTGAAGGAACAGGCCAAAGGGCCTATCGTCAATCCGGTGGAGATGGCCATGCCGGACGAAAAGGCGGTGGAGGCACGACTGAGGCAGCTTGGTTACACGCACGCGTTCCGCAAGGCGTTTCCTGACGCCAAAGGCGACCCGGTCACGTTCGACAACTATGCGGAAGCTGTGGCGGCGTTCGAGCGGACGCTGGTGGGACGCAGCCGGTTCGACCGCTACCTGGAGGGCGACGAGAACGCGCTGACCGCCGCGGAGAAGAAAGGACTGCAGACGTTCATCAAGGTTGGCTGCACCAGCTGCCACTCCGGAGCCACGGTGGGCGGCCAGATGTTCCAGAAAATGGGTCTGGTGAACGCTTATACCCGCGGCAGCGACCTCGGGCGCTTCCAGGAGACCGGCAAGCCCGAGGACAAGATGGTGTTCAAAGTACCGATGCTGCGCGACGTCGCGTTGACGGCCCCGTATTTCCACGACGGATCGGCCAAAACGCTGGAGCAGGCGGTGACTGAGGTAGCCTGGTTGCAGCTGGGCAAGAAGCTTTCTGCCCAGGAGACGAAGGACATCATCGCGTTTCTGAACTCGCTTACCGGTGATGGCCTCCGGCCAACGAAGCCCAGGGCGGCGCCGCTCCCGGCGCAGCGCTAAACAGCGGCGCGAAAGGAAAAGCTACGGGGCCGGCCCTTCAGGGCCGGCCCCGTTCTCCTGCAGCCGTTCCGGGGCGACCTCTAGCCCAGATACTCCTTCCGGTTCTCCTCGGTGGAGAGAAGAACGGGGGAATCCGGCATCCTCTCGCGCAACTCCTCCAGCTCCGGCGGACCATCCTCCAGCGGGATGGCGATCTGACCTCCACGCGCCGCCGAGCGGCAGATGGCCATCATGATCTCGAACCCTTTCCAGGCCTCCTCGCCGTTGCAGGGATGCACAGCGGAGTCATCATCCAGCCAGCGCGCCATGTCCTCGATGTAGGGGGGCATGTCCAGGTCGTAGTTCATGCACCCCTCGCCGCCCATCACCCCATCGCGGGTCACGGCGCGCCAGCCGCCGCCGGTGAGGACCTCGGCGAACCCTTCGGTTCCCTGTGCCCCCACCCGGCACTTGCGCCACCAGTAATCCACCTCAGGCACGTCCGGAGCGCCGGCGCCGGTCTCGAAGTATCCCCGCACACCATTGGCGAACTGAACGATGCCCGCGATGTAGTCCGGCGAAGGATGGGGGTCCGAGAACTTCCCTTTACCCGCCGCCTGGCCCATTGCCCACACAGCATCCGCATTGCCGTTATACCAGCGGGCGTAGTCTATCATATGGGTCATCATATGAAGCATCCAGCCAGTGGCATGCCCGTAAACGGTATGCACGCGGCCAAGCGCGCCGCTCTCGATGACCTCCTTCACCTTGCGGTAATGTTCGCCGTAACGGTGCTGGTGGCTGACCACAGTCTTCACGCCCGCAGCGCGGACCAGCTCCATGATGCGCCGGCCTTCGGCCGAGGACATCGCCATCGGCTTCTCGTACGCGATGAGCTTTACGCCCGCATTCACGCCCGCCTCGATGAGGCCGTAGCGCACGGAAGGCATGGTGGTGAAGCAGAAGACATCCGGCTGAAGGTCTCTCAGCAACGCGGCGGCGTCTGTGCCGGTGGCCGAGACCCCGAACTCGTCCGCAGCCTGCTTTAGCCGCGCTTCGTCAATGTCACACAGCCCAACCAGCTCGAATCGCGGGTTGGCGCGGAACGCCGAGGCGTGATGCCGCCCCCGCTTGCCCACTCCGGCCACAACCACCCGGTAGACACGGTCACTCATCCTAATCCGGCTCCTTTCCCCGGCCTCCGGTCCCGGACCGGAGGCCCGCCGATATCCCCCGACCTCAGAGGATCTTCCTGCACCCTTCCAGCGTGGTCTGGATGGTGTAGTCTATCTCCTCTTGCGTCAGTTCGGGGAACATCGGCAGAGAGATGCAGTTCGCCGCGTTGAACTCCGTGTTCTTCAGGTCTCCCACGATGCGGTATGGCTTGCCCCACGGGAACCCTTCTTGTTGATGGATGGCGATCGGGTAGTGCAGCTTGGCGTCCACGCCGTTGTCGTTGAGGTACTTCAGCAGTTCATCCCGCTGGCCCGCCGGGGTATGCACCACATAGAGGTGATACACGTGGCGGTAACCCGGCTTCTCATAGGGGAGAATGAGCCCGGAATCCTTCAGCCCCTCGGTATACATCGCGGCGATCTCGCGCCGGCGGTCCGACCATTCCGTAATCCGTTTCAGCTTTACGCTCAGGATGCCAGCGTGGATGTCGTCCAGGCGGCTGTTGAACCCGAAGGAATGCACGGAGCGCTTCAGGGAACCGTGGTTGCGCAGTTTGCGGACGTGCTGCGCCAGGTCCGCATCATCGGTCAGGACAGCGCCGCCGTCTCCGAACGTGCCCAGGTTCTTCTGGATGATGAAGCTGGTGCCGACCGCAGCGGAATACTGGCCGATCTTGAACGTATCGCCGTGAGCGTCAATGGCCTGAGCGTTGTCCTCGAAGACCGTCAAACCGTGCTTCTGCGCGATCTCGTGGACCCGGTCCATCTCGGCGCACTGGCCGTACAGATGAACCGGCACGATGGCCTTTGTCCGGGGAGTGATTGCATCCTCGATCTTCGAGACGTCAATGCAGTGGGTCTTCGGGTCGCTGTCCACGAAGACAGCCGTCGCGCCTGCAATCCAGATGGCCTCCGCCGTGGCGAAGAAGGTGTTGCTGGTGGTGATGACCTCGTCGCCAGGTCCGATGTTCTTCGCCATCATTGCCAGCCACAGAGCGTCGGTCCCGGAGTTGACTCCCACGGCGTGAGCCATTCCGGCATAGTCCGCAAGCTCCTTCTCGAACCGCTCCAGAGTGGGCCCCATAACATAGGCGCCGGACTCCAGCACGTTCAGGATGGCCTCGTCAATCTCCTTTTTCAGATTGTGATACTGCCTGACGTGACCGTAAAACGGGACTTCCAACTTCGACCTCCGATGCAAAAAGATGGGCGTCTGCTCCTGATGGCCCTGATCCCTAGGGAAGCGCGATGTGCGGACGCCTGGCATCCTCGCCAGGCGCCGGGTGAAGCGGATGCTTCGAACAGCACTGTCGGCGCACGGAGCCGTCCCTTACGGACGGATGCGTTACCGGTTACTCAGAGACGCCAAGAGATGTTTTAGCCCATGTCGGCCCGCCCGGCAAGTGT
>JBBFLP010000004.1:3053-14059 GCA_037478975.1 Armatimonadota bacterium | reverse complement strand
CGTGATGAGGATGACACTGGGACAGGCTGCAGTGCGCTTTCTTCTAAGCGTTGCCTTTAGTGTGGCCATCATAGTCTTCACTGGCTTCATGATCTGGGTCTTCTGGAACCTGCACTGAGCCGGGCTCTGGGTCTTACCGCCACACCTCGTCCACCGCGCGCTCGGCCTCCGCGGCATCCTTGATGGAATTCAGACTGCCTGTCTCAGAAGGCAGCATGCTTCAACATTCCCCCCACAAGAGAAGGGTATAGCCGGGCTTGGAGCAGCCGTTGACACCCACGGCGAAGGGTGGGTAGAATTGCGGGTGAGGGAGCACTGGTCTCCCTCCCTCTAGCCCCCATAGTGCAGAGGCCTAGCACACCGCTCTTTCACGGCGGCAGCACGGGTTCGAATCCCGTTGGGGGTATGATTTTCCAGTAAAGCGCACCACAAAGGATGTCCGGCGACGGCCGCCCCCGGGGGGCGGCCGCACTCTTTTTCGGGGAAGGCAGGGAAGGTCTGCTGCCGCCGGAGAACTGCTCCACGGAAATGCATCCGGCAGCCGCGGGAGTCCCCGCAACGCCGCGCGGAGGAATCGGAACGTTGATGGATGCCATGCGGGCGGCGGCCACTGTCGCCCTGGGAGCAGCCCTCCTGATGGCGGCCGCAGGAGCGGCCGCCGCAAAGTCCGGACGGACCTACTTTACCGAAAGCGACATCGCGGCCATCCGCCAGCGGGCTCGCGACCCTCACTATGCTCAGGAACTGCAACGTCTGCTGGAACAGGCTGCGATTCTGGCGGACCGCAGCGACGAGGAGATCTGGGAACTGATTCCCGAAGCTGACCTTCCCCGGGCGCTGAACGTGCGCTTCGGGGCGGGATGCCCGGTGCACGGAGCAGAAGTCTTCCGCGTGGGCGGGCACTACCCCTGGATCATGTCCCCGGACCGGCCCTTCAAGGTGAAATGCCCGGTGGGCGGCGAGGAGTATCCCTCCAACGACTTCGAAGCCTACCTGAAGAGCGGCCGCAAAGAGAAGCTCGATACCACAAAGCCTTATGTGGACGATGGCTATGGCTGGGTGGACGCGGAGGGCAACCGCTACTGGTTCGCCGCGCACTATGTGTTCTGGGGACTCTGGCGGCGGACCATCATTGACGGCATCCAGGCCTGCGCCAACGCCTACATCGCCACCGGCGAGCCGCGCTACGCCCACAAATGCGCGGTGGCGCTGGCGCGCGTCAGTCAGGTGTACCCGGCGATGGACTACTCCCGGCAGGCCTACCACAGCGGGAAGTGGCCCGCCGGCATCAACGGCCGCATCCTGGATTACATCTGGGAGAACTCAACAGTCAGCACCTTCGCCGTCGCCTACGATGCCATCTACCCCACCCTGCAGGAAGATGATGAGCTGAAACGCTTTGCCGCAGCGCGCGGCGTGCCGGACGTCGCAGAGGCCATCGAGCGGGACATCCTGCAGGTCGCCGTCTCGGATATC
This sequence comes from Armatimonadota bacterium, assembly GCA_037478975.1. Lineage (GTDB taxonomy): Bacteria > Armatimonadota > UBA5829 > DSUL01 > DSUL01 > CALCJH01. Next base: position 12,583 of record JBBFLP010000004.1, on the reverse strand, counting down.
TTCCAGAAGAAGATCTGGGGCAACAAATTCGAGCTGGGCTCCCTTTCCACGATCGCCCTTGCGCTGGACAACCGCGACCCTTCACGTGGCGCAACCACGGAGCAGATGGTGGAGTGGATGCTCCGCGGGGAGGGAGAGCTGGAGTTCACACTCTACAACGGCTTCGACCGCGACGGCATCGGCGGGGAGAGCTCCCCGGGATACTCGGTCATCTGGAACACGCGGATGGTGGCGGCGGCGGAGAATCTGGCCCGGCTGGGCGTGGATGTCGTGAAGGATCGCAAGTGGCTGCGGCTGGCCCGGGGGCCCTCGGAGATCCGGCTGCTGGACAACGGGCTTCCCTCACTGGGAGACTCAGGAGGCAACATCCTGGGGAGCAAGAGGCTGGTAAACCGGGATCTGCTGGTGTTCGGCGCGGCGCAGTTCGATGACCCCTACTGCGCGGCGCTGCTCCTGGAGCGCGGGATGGACCGTCCCCAGATGATGGACAGGACGCCAGTTGATCGGGATAAGCTGGAACGCCTGGCCAGGAAGGATGACTTCCCGCCTCCTCCGTGGTCACGTGACCTGGGAGGCTACGGGCTTGCCATCCTGGAGATGGACGATGGAACCGGAGGCAGGTCCGCGTGGCTGTATTACGGCTCCGGCAGCTCCAGCCACGTGCACCGCGACCGTCTGACCATCGGATATCACATGGACGGCCGCGATGTGTTGACCGAGCTGGGATACCCCGCCCACTGGGGCCCGGAGGCCGAATACTGGGTCAAGAACACCCCCTCGCATTACTGCGTGATGATTGACGGGAAGGAGCAGCCCACCAAGATGCGGGGGCGTCTGACACGTTTCGTGGACCTGCCCGGTCTGAAGCTGGCCGAGGCCGAAGCGCCGGGGGTGTGGCAGGGATTGGCCGAAGACTACCGGCGGATGCTCGCTTTGCTGGACACCCGGTCGGGTGGCACGCTTCTGATTGACGCGTTCTTCGTCAAGGGCGGTTCCCGGCACGACTATAGCTTCCACGGGCTGCCTTACGGGGAGCTGCAACCGGCTTCTCCGGTGATATGGAGGCAGGAGCGGGGGACCATGGCCGGCCCGGATGTGGATTTCGGGCAGGATCCGCCCGGCGGACGGCCTCAGGCAGGGTGGCAGTTCCTCCGCGAGCCGCGGCGCGTTGAGATAGCGGACACTCAGATATTCCGCTGGGGTGATGACGGCGGGCTTCAGATGCAGGCGTTCTTCCCACGGCTGTCGTTCGACGAAGTGTACATCGCCGATGGGCGGCCGCCCCAGAAACCCGGGTATCCGGCGAGCATTCCCTACATCTTCCTGCGAGGAAGCAACCGGTCCGAGTCGGTCTTTCTGGGCATTGTGGACGTTCACCGGGACACGACGGCTGTCAGGGACGTGGAGCGCGTCCTGGCGGATACTCCCCGGGCGGGCGGAGCGGTGGTAAGCCTGCAGGACGGGCGGCAGTGGAGGATCTACGTGAACGGCAGCGGGCAGCCCGTCTCACTCCAGGATGGAGTTCGAATGGACGCGGCGTTTGCCGCCGTCCTGTTCCGGAAAGGCGGTGATGCGTCCCGCGGAGACGCGCCGGAGGCAGGTTACGTCGCGGGGAGCGGTTCGCTGACTCTGCCGGGAGACCAGACTTTCCGTGCTGTCGAGCAGCCTGAGTTGACGGTGGAACGGCTGAGCTTCATCCGCAACCGCGTCTACGCATCGCCCGCCGTGGATTGGCCGTCGGCTCCCCGGGGAACGGTGGCGTTCTTCCGGAACGGAGACTCGATCTCGTCGCGAACCGTGGTGGCTGCGGCGCGCCGCGGCGACAGGACAGAGTTGTCCCTCGGAGACCGCGGACTCATCGAGGGACGATTCCGCGGAGCCTGGGACGTTGAGGCGGGCATTCTGAAAATGTCGGAGCGCACGAGAGGGGTCTACAACCTTTTCACACAGAGGTCTTTCCCTGGTCTGTACGCCGCGAACGAAGACCTGACGGAGATTGTCCCCATCACAGGATACGACGCGGAGGCAAATACGCTGACCGTCGCCTGCTCGCGGGAGCAAGGCGAGCGCTTCCGGGATCTGGACGGCGATGGGATCTCTTACGTCTACATCACGGACTTGGGACCGGGCTGCCGTGTCTCGGCCACACCCGCGGCAGCATTCGGCCCGCCGCCTGCGCACTGAGCAGGTCCATCCGCAGCAGGGGGAAGGAACAGAGTGAGATCTATGCACGGAAGTCCGCGGCTGAACGATGGGCTGCGACGAAAGATGCTCCGGCAGATGCTGGACATACGCTTCTGCGAGGAGCGCATCCAGCGTCTGTTTGAAGAAGGGCTGGTGCGTGGCTCCACGCACCTGTGCATCGGTCAGGAAGCCGTGAGCGTGGGAGCTGCGGCAGCCGTTGAGCCGGAGCGGGGCGACACCGTGCTCTGCACCTACCGTGGCCACGGGATGGCACTGGCCCTGGGGATGAGCCTGCATAGCCTTCTGGCGGAGCTGATGGGACGCCAGGGCGGCTGCTGCGGCGGAAAAGGCGGATCCATGCACCTTACCGACGTGGACCACGGCCTGCTGGGCACGTTCGCCATCGTGGGCGCCCACATTCCCATAGCGGCGGGGGCCGCGCTGAGTGCGCAGATCCGCAAGAGCGGCGCGGTGAGTCTGGCGGTCTTTGGCGACGGGGCGGTGAACAACGGCGCCTGGCACGAGGCCGTGAACCTGGCCGCAGTCTGGAAGCTGCCGGTGGTGCTGCTCTGCGAGAACAACCTTTACGGGGAATACACGCCTTTCGCCCAGACATCCCCCGTGCCACACGTGGCGGACCGGGCCGCAGCTTATGGCATCCCCGCGGAGATCGTGGATGGCCAGGACGCGGACGAGATGTTCCGGGCGGTTCGCGGCGCCGTGCGTCGGGCGCGCCAGGGAGGCGGGCCATCGCTCATCGAAGCGAAGACCTATCGCTTTGTGGGACACTCGCGAACGGACCCTGCGACATACCGCCCACAGGGCGAGCTTGAAAAGTGGCGGCAGAGAGATCCCATCCGGATCCTGGCATCCCGGTTGCAGATGAGCGAGAGCGAACTTAAAGAGGAGGAGGAGCGGGCGCGGGCAAGAGTGGAGTCCGCCCTCCAGTGGGCCGTGCAGCAGCCCGAACCGCCGGTCGAGTCGCTTCGGGAAGGGATTCTGGCATGAGCGAGATGACCTGCCGCGACGCCGTGATCCGCGCGCTGACCGAAGAGATGGAGCGCGATGAATCCGTGATCCTGCTGGGGGAGGATGTGGCCGCGGCGGGAGGGGTCTTCAAGGCGACCGCCGGGCTTCTGGAACGATTCGGGCCGGACCGCGTACGGGATACCCCTATCTCCGAGGCAGCGATCATCGGGGCGGGCATCGGAGCCGCGCTGACGGGGATGCGGCCGGTGGTGGAGCTGATGTTCGCGGACTTCGCCGCTGTGGCACTGGACCAGATCGTGAACGAGGCCGCCAAGTTGCGCTACATGTCCGGCGGGCGCCTGAAGGTGCCGATGGTCATCCGGGCCGCGCAGGGCGCGGGAGGGGGATTCGCAGCACAACATTCGCAGTGCGTGGAGACCCTTTTCATGCACTATGCCGGTCTCAAAGTGGCCGCGCCGGGAACACCCGCCGATGTTCTGGGGCTCCTGAAAACCGCCATCCGCGACGACAACCCGGTGATCTTCCTGGAGCACAAGATGCTCTACAACCTGAAGGGCGACGTCCCGGACGGCGAGCACCTCGTTCCCTTCGGAAAGGCGCGGATCGCACGGGAGGGAAGGGACGTCACCATAGTGGCCTCCCAGAAAATGCTCGGCCCGGCCAGCGAAGCGGCGGAGCGGCTGGACGCGGAGGGGATCTCCTGCGAGATCATTGATCCCCGGACGTTCGCCCCGCTGGATTTCGAGACGATCGGCCGGTCGCTTGAGAAGACAGGCCGCCTGGTCACCGTGGAAGAAGCGGTGCGTCCGTGCGGATGGGGCGCGGAAATCGTATCCCACCTGTGCGAGGAAGGCTTCTGGTGGCTGGATGCTCCCGTGCGCCGGGTGACGATGGGCGAAAGCATCATCCCCTTCAGTCAATCTCTGGAAGATGCTTTGATGCCGGGAGTGGACGATGTGATTGCAGCAGTCCACGCGCTGGCCTGAAGCGCGGGGTCAGGTCTGGACGCTCCAGAGTTCGCCGTCCTGCCACTCCAGCCGCAGCCGCACGAACTGGAACAGGTGGTCGCGGAGGTCGCAGTCCTTCCAGGTCAGGGAGTGGCGCTCGCTATCTCCAGAGAGCGGAACGCTCCTCCCGATCTCGAAGCCGGGCAGTTTGCGCCCGAAGCAGTCCGTAAGTTCGGCGCGCAGCCAGCCCCTGATCGAGGCATCCAGCAGTATCTCCGGCGAGCGCAGGAACAGAGGCTCTGTAAGCAGTCCGGCGGGCGCCGCCGTTGCCGCCACTCCGGCGAAACGGTTCCGGGGGAAGAATGCCCCCATCATGGCGCATTCGAACACCCTGGAGTTGTGGGGATGCGGCGTGGCGTCGTACAGGCATAGCCAGCGGTCTCCCCGGTCCAGCCAGTCGCAGACGTAGATCCCGGAGGTATCCGGCAAGCCGGAATCCGCGGGGGACCGCGGTATCCAGGCTCCACGGACGGGCCGCTCCCAGTGGACTCCGTCGCGCGAGAAGCAGAGTTCCGTGTCCATGGTCTGCTGCGATTCTTCCACCCGGTAGTAGCCCAGGCACCCGATGAGAAAGTCCTGATGCCATTGCACGTTCAGGAAGTAGAATTGCAGATCCCACGGGTCGCGCCCGTCCGGCATCAGGACCAGTTCAGGATCGCTCCAGGTCAGGCCGTCCTCGCTGAGCCGCCGCTGGATCAGTCTGTGCACTCCCGGAGCATTGTCCACGTCCACCCGCCGGTCGGGCAGAGCGGGATGCAGCCAGACCGAGTAGCATACGTACACGTCCCTGTGCTCATCGTACCAGACGCGCGAGGCGTCATTGGTCCAAAGGCGCCGGCGCCTCCAGACCTCCGCTTCAGGCAGCGCCATTTCAACCATCTCGTGCGGCGACAGACCCTCGGCGAGCTTCCACAGCCCGCCGTCGTGGGGATGGTACAGGGCCGGGCGGTCGAAATCCGGAACGCGCCAACGCAACCCGTCCTCACTTTCCGCCACGATATAGCGCAGGTGCCCTTCGCGGTGCTTCCAGACATACATCCTCCACCGCCCGTCGCGCAGAGGAGCAACGGAGGGACCGCCCACCGAACTCTGATCGCCCGGAATGCCGTCAAAAACCACCCGGTTCGGCAGATTTCCGTCCGGATCCTGCCCGAGGGGCACAGGATGCCACTCCAGCCCGTCCGTGGAGTCCCACACCGTGACGCACATTCGCTTCTGGTCCGTGCTGCGCGTGGACGCGTAGGCCCGGTAACCGCCCTCCGGCAACCCGATGACACAGGAGATTCCGGTCTGCATCGGCGAGCCCTCCTGCCCGGTGAAGCGTACCGGTGTCTTCGAGACGGGGCCCGTAACCGGGTGCGCCCTGAAGCTGCGCTCCAGTGTCTCGCGCCAGAAGCAGTAGTTCGTAGCGGCAGTCTCGCCGCGGCCCGTCCGTGTGGAAGACCAGAGCATCGGTCTGGCAGTGTGTTGTGCCATCCTGTTCCCCTCCTTGATCTCTCCGTCCGCGCCGGTCTTGCCCCTCAGGGATGGCGCGGAAGTATCTCGAAGCCCACCGGCCCGTCGTGAAGCGCCGGCAGCCAGGAAGTCAGGACACCATCTCCGAGACTGCAGGGCTCGCCGCATTCCGGATAGATCTGCCGCACAACTCCTCCCCGCACCGCTTCCGGCAGGCGCTCCTGGCGGAGGAAGGCCCGCACGGTCCGGGGGCACTCCTCACGATTGGCCAGGAACAGCACCACGCGCCGCGGCGTGGCATAGTAGCCCGCGTAGAATCCTTCGCCCTCCACCAGCTCCTGCGCCCACCAGGGGAACGCCTCCAGCAGGTGATCCCAGTCAATGGAGTCCAGTATGTTCCAGAAGGGCCTGAGATTCGCCCAGTCCGAGGGAGCATCCGGCCAGCAACCCCAGGCGTGGTTCCCACTGCAGATCTGGATGTCCGCCATGCACACGGCCGCCATCGCGATGTTGTAGCGGTTCCGGGCGGTCAGATCCATGCCGTACATCTTGAAGGGCGTGCCCGTCAGAAGCGGATTGTACCGGTCGCGATAGGACTCGGGAGAGGTCTCCTGGAATGCTTCACCGATCATCCGGCAATCATAGAACGGTCCGGCCAGGTGGATACCGCCCGCTCCCCAGTTCTCCAGGCCGAAACGTGCCCCTCCGCGGCGGAGCACCCGGCGTACGGCGCTATAGAAGCGGTCGTTCAGCTCTTCGGGCGTCAAGCCCGTCTGCTCCTCGGAAAGTCCGGTGCGTCCCCACTCCACCAGCGCCAGTCCCCCGTCCGTGTAGAAACCGTCCAGACCGTATTCCCGGACCCAGCGCTCGGTCATGAAAAGCAGAAAAGCCGGAAAGCGGCCCGCGACGGAATAGAGGGTGAAATCCTGCAGGTCCCAGTTCTTATCGTAGGTCATCCGGCAGGCCAGATCCTTGTAACGGAGGGCGGGATGCCTGCCCGGGACGATGCCGATGTATGTGATGAACTCTATTCCCAGCTCGTGCGCCTTCCACGAAGCCCGGCGCATCTCCTGTTCGTTCACCACGAATCCCTGGCGCTCACGGAAGCGATTGCCGGTCCAGGGATGATGCCAGACCATAGCCCGCACCCCGCCCGCGGCGTAGCGCTCCAGTTCCTCATCGGACGGATAGACGCCCGGGGGAGGACCGTCCAGATACTGACGCACCGGCCCCTCGGCGTAACGGATGAAATGCAGCATCCGCTTCCGGTAGCCCGTCAGGTTCAGGGGATGATAGGGCAGCCACATCATCGCCCAGCGGAAACGCGACCGCCGCGAGCGGAGCACGATGGCGGGAGCGCCGTCCACGGGCTGAAGCGAGACTTCGGTATCGTGCCCGGTCAGGGAGGTCCAGAAATGGCCGGCTTTTCCGTCCGTGATCAGCAGGCTGCGCCGCCAGAGCGCTCCGGAATCGGCAGCAGAGCGCTCGTCTCTCTCCCGCGCCGCGGCCAGCGCCTGCTCCGGTCCGTAGAGCAACTCCGCCGGTCTGCCGGCATCCTCCATCGCCGAGAACAGGCGACGGAACCCCGGATCCAGTCCGAACGCCAGGGTCACCTCATCAGCGTCCACGCCGGAGAACTCCCCCGCGCAAAACCAGGTGGCGTTTTCCGTCAGGCGAGCCTGAAAACGAAAAGCGCCGCTCCGGCCGGATTCGCCGACCAGTGGCAGGGTGATGGAGAAATCCGTCGAGGAGCCTTCGAATACGGGCCGGCTGGAGGGATCGGGTACCAGGATATCGTCGCGGGTTCGGACGGCCGGAGAGGAAAACACTCCCGAGAACATCCGGGCATCGCCGTAGAGGCCGGAGCGTCCCTCCGCGAGGACGCCTCCGGGGACAGCCTGCAGCGTGAGCGATGCACCGGTCTCAGGATACTTCCAGACCACCGACTCGCCATCTACGGCAAGAGTGTTGGCCGCCGCAACGCAGGTGTCATACTCGTCGTCCAACCTCCCTGCAAAGACAGTCATCTCCTGGACGAAGCGGTCGCGCGAGGCTTTCTCCGCGGCCGTGATGTATTCCACCTGCCGCAGACCGTAGACGTGCAGCTCTCCGGCGGCGGCAAGCCCCAACTGGCCGGCCAGAATGTCCGGATCACGCGTCTCCAAGAGTAAGCGGCCGTCGCAGAGGAGCTGAACGCGCTCCTCGACGGCTTCAGCCACCAGTTCGTGACGCCCCGGGAGGATGGGAGCTATGCGCAAGCGGCCCAGGGGCGTGATGATCTGCTCCTCCGGCCACGGCGACGCATAGCTTACACCGCCCTTCAGAAGACGGTCTATACAGACGGAGAAGGCTTCGGCGAGGCCTTCAGCGGGGTCCACGTGGATAAGGAGCTCCCCGAATGCGTCGGTCCCGCGGATGCTGACGGCAAAAGGGAGTCCGTCCAGATCCACGTCCAGTACAACCCGGAAGTTGCGGACGGGAACACCCGCAGCCGCAAACGAGCCGCGAATAAGAAGCCCCTGCTTGCCCTGGTCCTCGACGCGTCCCTCATGGGAGTGAAAAGCAGGGTTTCTGACCGCGTAGGCGATCCGGCGGGCGATGGTGGGCAAGCTTTGCCACGGTGAGAAGGGCGCGCCGTCTTCCGCCTGCCATTCCAGGCAGAGCTCCTCGATTTCCGGCGGTTGTCCCGGACGATCCGGCATGACTGTGGCTCCCGGGAAAGACTCACGCCCGAAGGCATGGACGGGGAGCCCTTCTTCCGCCGCGCAGGAGAATCCTGCCGGGATGAGCGCTCAGACCAAGGCGAAGACCTCCCTCTCGGAATAGAGCTGCTGCAGGATGCGGCGGTCGTCTTCGTTCAACATGGCCTGCCGCTTGGCCACCCACCCGAACGTATGATAGGTCCAGGTGAACCCGTCGCCGTCAATCTCCACCACAGCATACCCTTCGGGATGGCCGAAGCGGGGACCGTTCCACCAGGAACCCGACACAGCCCCGCTGGTGATGTATGTGACCCCGTTGTATTCGAATCGCTCGCGGATGTGGACATGTCCCTGCAGTACCAGCTTCACGTTGTGCGCCTCGAAAAGCTCCCGCAGCTCCTTCGCATCAGCCATCGCCCGGCCGGGCGGGTTGCCCTTCTCCGGTCCGTCCACGATCTGGCTGAAGAACGTCACCACCGGGACGTGCAGAGCAACGACCGCCGGACGGTCTCCCTTGGATTTGAGATCCGCCTTCAGCCAGGCCATCTGCTCATCGCCCAGCCGGGCGGCCCATCCGCCTTTCACGGGGAGGATGCTGTCCAGCACGATGAAATGCCACCCCCGGTGGTCAAAGGAGTAGTAAGAGCGCTCCAGACCCAGGCTATCCAGATACTTCTGCTTTCCGTAGCCTGGCTCGGACGGGGAGATCGCGCTGTTCTGCAGCCCGAAGTTGTCGTGATTACCCATCACGTTCCACAGGGGCATCTCCAGGCGTTCCGACAGGGAGGTGTACAACTTCCAGAGCCGCTCGCAGCGGTCACGGCTGGCGCGGAGCACGTCGAAGACCAGATCGCCACCGCTCAGGGCGAACTCGGCCCGATGCTGATTCATATGGTGGATGGCCTGCGCGTAACCGCGGGCAGCGTTCAGCTCGGGCTGGACGTGGATGTCCGTGAAGTGGATGAACCGGAAGCGTGGTCCGTCCCGGTGCGTGGCCGGGGACACCGTCCGCACCGGCCAGATGGAGCCCGCCACCAGCGTGGCCCCCCCGGCCAGCACCCCGCCCAGAAACCTGCGTCTGCTGGTCTTCATCTCTGCCGCCATGGCGCACGGATCCTTTCCTAATCCCTGTCTGCGCAAATACCGCGTACTCGCAGCATTCTGTCCGATGAGAGTGTACCTCCGCTGCCCC
>JBBFLP010000004.1:0-2953 GCA_037478975.1 Armatimonadota bacterium | reverse complement strand
CGCGTGCTCGGGGGGCTGGTGTTCAGCGTAGACCCGGCGCCGGAACTCGCGGACCTTCCGCTTTCTCAGCTGCGCTGCCTGATGGCAGTCGCCAGACGGCCGGACGTCCGCGTCAACGAGATGGCCGCGATGCTGCGTGTCTCGGTCCCGGCGGCATCCCAGGCGGTGGATCGTCTGGTGCGGCGGGGAATGCTGACCCGCCAGAGCGATCCGGAAGACCGCCGCGTGGTTCATCTGCGTCTTACTCCGTTCGCCGCGAAGGCGCTGGAATCCGACCGCGCGGCCAAACGTTCGCGGCTGGAACGGGCACTCCTGCATCTTTCGCCTGACGACACCGTATCCGTAAAAAACGCCCTGCGCCTGCTGGCGGACGCCGCCGAAAAGGCGCAGTCACAGGAGGGCGCCTCTTGCCAGACATTCGACGAAGACCCCCTGCTCTACCGCCGGCCCGAAGGGCAGGAGACCAGGGAATGAGACTTCCCGTCTTGACCTGCATCCTTGTGCTCACCGCTGCGGCGGCGATGTTGCGGCCCGCCGCAGGTGAACAACTTCCGGCGGGACCGCTGACTGTGCATGACACCATCCGCATCGCGCTGGAAAACCACGGGTCGGTCAGCGCAGCCGCGGAGGGTGTGCTGGCCAGCCGCCAGCGCGTAATCCAGGCACGAACAGGCACCCTGCCCCGCGTGACGGGCGAAGTGAGCTACACGGTCTCCGGCCAGGAACTCCGCATGGGCGGGAGCCAGGACTGGGAGTCCTTTACCCGCTCCAGCGACGGAGCCCAACCCCGGGTGGCTGTCAGCTACAACATCTACGATGGCGGGCTGACGCGGGCATCGGTGCGGCAGGCGTCCGCCGAAGAGCGCTCCAGCCGCGCCGGGCTGGCGGCCGTGCGGAATTCGCTGTCACTGCAGGTGGCACAGGCATTCTTCAACCAGCTCCGGGCACTGCGGACCCTGGAGATCCGCAGGCAACTGGAAGGACTCGCCGAGCAGCAGCTCCGGGCTGTGGAGGCGCGCATCGAGGCCGGCGCGGCAGCTCCGGCAGATCGCGCACTGCCGCTTTCGGAGCTCCGCAACAGGCAGGTAGACGTAGTGCAGGCGGAAAACGACCTGGCTGTCTCGGCGGTGACCCTCCGCCAGCTGATGGGTCTTCCTCCCGGTCCTGCCCTGGAGCTGCAAGAGGTGTCCGGACAGCCGGACGCCGGGAATCTGGACCAGTGGCTGGAAGCCGCGCGCAAGAACCGCCCGGAGCTTGTCGAGGCGCAGGCACGGGTGGAAAGCGCGGCAGCATCTCTGGAAGCCGCCCGCGTCCGGCGAAGTCCGCGGGTGGATCTGGCGGCCGCGTATGACCTGACCCCGGCAAGCGATTCACGGCGGCAGGACTGGACAGTGGGGGCCGCTATCAGCATGCCGCTGTGGGACGGCCAGTTGACCGCTGCCCAGGTGGCCGAGGCGGAAGCCCGGCTGCGCGCCGCACGGGCGACGCTGGAACAGCAGGAGAAAGACGTGGCATCCGAAGTGACCCGCGCCTATCGCAACCTGGTCAGCGCCCTGGAGCGCGTGGAAGCCACGAAAGCCGCCCTGGAAGCGGCGCGCGTGAACCTCGAATCCGAGACGGAACGTTACAGACTTCAGGCAGCAGGGTCGTCCGTGCTGGCGCTGCAGACGGCCCAGGTCCAGTATGCCACCGCCAGCACCAACGATATTCAGGCGCGCTATGACGTGCAGGCCGCCTGGTCTCAGCTTCAGCAGGCCATTGGAGGATTGCAGTAGACTATGAGCATCAGGGAACAGAAAACGGACTCGCCCGTTCCACCACCGGTGGCAGGGAAAGGCCGCCGCCCCCGGCGCGCCGTCTGGGCCGTAGCCGCCATTGTGGTGCTGGTGGCCGGGTGGGCGGTCATGCGTTCGAGGAGCAATCACGCCGCTTCCGATGTGACCTACGAGTTCGGCGAGGTAACCCGCGGCGACGTGCGCAGCTCCGTCTCGGCAACCGGCACCATCCAGCCGTGGAAGGTGGTGGATATCAAGTCGAACGTGGCGGGACGCATTGACGTCCTGGCAGTGGACCTGGGGGACCGGGTGCGCGCCGGCCAGCTGATCGCCATCATAGATCCCACCGACACACAGGCGGCACTTACTCAGGCTCAGGCTGACCTTGCGGCGGCCCGCGCCAGGGCCGGTCAGGCCGAAGCCGCCAGCCGGGCTCAACCGGCGCTGACGACGGCGTCCATCCAGCAGGCCAGCGCTGCACTCGCCTCCGCGCGCAAGTCCGAAGCTCAGGCGCGCAGGCAGCTGGAACAGCTACAGCAGCAGCTCGCGGAGCTGAAGGATGTCACCATCCCACAGAGCATAGAAGACGCGGCCAGCAACGTCCATCAGGCACGCGCTAATGTGGCGGCGGCCCGCGCCGAGTTGGAACGCCAGAAGGAGCTGGTGTCCAAAGGATACTCCTCCCGCAGCGAACTGGAAAGCGCTGAAGCCCGCCTGGCGACGCTGGAGGCCTCGCTGCGGACGGCGGAACAGAGGCAAAAGACCCTTGACCGCGCCAATGAGCTGGCTGTAAAAGAGCTGGAGGCGCGCATCGAGCAGGCCCGGGCGAGCATCGAGGAGAGCCAGGCGCGCATCCGCCAGCAGGAGGCGGCGCTTCAACTGGCCCGCGCGAACGCCTATCAGGATCGCGTCCGCCGGGAGGAGGTCGCCGCTGCGCAGACGCAGATCATCCGGTCATCGGCGCAGTTGAAGCAGGCGGCCACCAACCTGGAGTACACCCGCATCACCGCGCCGCGGGACGGCATTGTGCTGGCAAAGAACGTGGAAGAGGGAACCGTCGTCCCCAGCAGCCGGGGCTCCATCGGCAGCACCAACGCGCTTCTTCAGATCGGCGATGTAAGCCGCCTGTGGGTAGTCTGCAAGGTGGACGAGACGGACATCGCTCAGGTGCGTGTGGG
>JBBFLP010000003.1:10854-30989 GCA_037478975.1 Armatimonadota bacterium | reverse complement strand
CTCCGGCTGGCCATCTCCCAGATGATCGCCGAGCGCGCCGGGCTGGACATGGGTCTGCTGGTGCTGGACGAGGTATTCGGGTCGCTGGACGAGTCCCGTCGCGACAGTGTCCTTTCCCTGCTGCAGAACCTGAAAGGGGCGTTTCCACAGATCCTGCTGATCACGCATATCGAGACCATTCACGACATGGTGGACCGGTGCATCTGGGTGGAGTATGATGCAGCCAGACAGACCAGCGTGGTGCGCGAGTCTCTGGAAACGCCTTTTGAAGGGTTGCCCGTCGAGACCCAGCCTGCGCTGGCGCTGGAGTAGCGATGGGCAGGGAGGTTCGGCGGATATGAGCGTTCAGATGGATCGCATCGCCTGTTTCAGGGAGGCGCTGGCTGCCTTCAGGGGACCTTTCGACCGGTGGCTGGAACGGTATCTGGATGGCCGTGCGCGGTTCTGCCGGGAGTGCTCGCCGGACCTCGAAGGTTTCGCCGCTGTGTTGAAAGACTTCAGCCTCCGCCCGGGAAAGCGGCTGCGGCCTTTCCTGGTGGTGTGGGGCAGCCGGGCGGTGGGCGACCTGCCGGAGGAGCAGATCCTGCCCGTCGCCGCCGCCGCCGAGATGCTCCATGTCTTTGCGCTGGCCCACGACGACGTGATGGACTGCTCCGACACCCGCCGCGGCCTTCCCACCGTTCACCGCTTGTTCGAGACCATTCACAGGGAACGCTCGCTGCGAGGCTCGGCCATCCAGTTCGGGCTGTCCGGAGCCATCCTGCTGGGAGATTATGCCCTTGCGCTCTCCGATATGCTGATAGACTCCAGCCCGCTCCCCGGCGAGCGAAGACAGGCTCTCCGCGAAGTGTGGGACCGGATGCGGGAGGAGGTCATCCTGGGGCAGTTCATGGATGTGGCCGCTTCGTGCTCTTCTGTCCCCGCACCGGAGGAGACCATCCACCGCATTCTCAGCCTGAAGTCCGGGAAGTACACCCTGGAACGGCCGCTTCATCTGGGGGTGGCCGCGGCGGGAGGCGGCGCCGATCTCTACGGGCTTTTCTCCCGCTACGGCGAGCCTCTCGGCCGGGCCTTTCAGATCCAGGACGACATTCTGGGGATGTTCGGCTCCCCAGATGTGACCGGCAAGCCGGCGGACTCCGACATCCGGGAGGGCAAATCTACCCTGCTCATCTCGTGCGCGTTCGAGCGCGCATCTTCCTTTGAACGGGAGGCCATTCTGGCCGCGTGGGGAAGCGTGGACGCGCCGGCTGATGCCATCCAGCGTGTGCGGGAGATCGTCCGCGGCACCGGCGCTCTTGAGGAAGCGCGCGCGGCAGCCCGGCGGGCGGCGGATGAGGCCGTAGCCGCGCTGGATGGAGCGTCCCTGCCCGCCGATGTCCGCGATGTGCTTCTCGGCCTGGCAGAATTCGTGCTGGACCGCGACGCCTGACACCTCAGCATCCACCCCGCCACTCCTTGGAACATAAGGCCGCGAATTAGGGCCCGCCTCCCCCTTAGGGAAGGCGGGCCCCTGTCTCTTCCGGCTCCCGGATCCGGGGATCCGGGAATCGCCCGTCACATTACGGGTTCACCAGTTCGATGTCCTCGTCGCTGCGGGCGTCCAGCCTCCGGATGACCTTGTCCCCCACCTGCTCCAGGCGGACGATTCCGGTCACCTTGTAGTAGCTGCCCGTAGTGAACGGGGTCGCCAGCACGGACTTGACTTTGATGCCCGCTACCTTGTTCGGGACGAACGCCGTCGGCGTATCGTTCTCAACGCCGGAGCCGTCGTCCAGGTAGAAGGTCGTCGTGGCGAAGTCAATGCCGGTCACCTTGCCCCAGACCGTCGCGAGCAGTCCATCGTTGGGCAGACCCGCACCGCCGGTCGGCTTGCTGCCGCCCGCCGTCTTGTTAGTCACGCCCAGCGGGGTGGGTGTGAACGAGGCGCCGGTCACCACGGAGGTGGCGTTCACCACCCGCTCGGGACCCTCGGTGCCCATCGTTCCAACCACCGTCACCAGGGTGTTCAGCGGCGGAGCGGAGCCGCTCCACTTGACGCGGACGCCTGCAGACTGGTCCTGCTCCTGGACGAAGAATCCATCAGGATTCATGCCCTCGTCCAGGCTCAGTTTTGTGACCACCACGTTCTCCAGAGTCACCGACGCATTGTTAGGCTTGGACTTGGCCAGCCCGATCTTGGTCGGCGCCTGGACGATGGTGCCGTTGGAGATGCCCACGTCGCTCCAGACGTTGTTCGCGCTGCGCGCCTGGACATACCAGAAGTAGGTCACGCCGTTCTCCAGCGAGAGGCCGGTGCGGGTGACGCTGGTGCTGGTGGTGTTCGTCCAGGGCACGATGTAATCACCCTGGTCCTCAGCCGTCACGCCGATGGCGTAGCGGTAAGCCACACCGGTGGCGGTCCAGCTTGCGGACAGCTGGTTTGCGCTGGAGGACGAGGCCGGAGCCGTAACCACCGGGGTCGCCGGCTTGGCGGGGCTTCCCGCGGTCGGCACGAAGCGGGCCACGCTCTTCGTCGTGTACTCGTTCACGCCGTCCGGCGGAGAATAGATCCGCAGGCGCTCGGCGATGTTATCCACCACGTACAGGTTGCCGACCGCGTCGAACGCTACGTCCCGCGGGTTGCCGGAGCCGGTGGCCAGGGCCGCGACACCGGTCAGATTGGCGGTACCCGTGCCGGAGATGACACTCCAGGTATTCCCGCCGTTCAGGGTTCTCAGCGTCACGCCGCCGTCACCGACCACCCATCCGGTCTGCACGTCGCGGAAGTATACCGAGCGCAGGTTGGCGGTGGTGCCGGAGTTCAGGGAGGTCCAGGTGGCTCCACCATCGGTGGTGCGCAGAATGGTGCCTCCGTCGCCCACAGCGTAGGCGGCCAGAGCCGTTACCGCGTAAACGCTGTTCAGCTTCGCCGTAGTGCCCGAAGTCTGGGCCACCCACTCCGCGCCGCCATTGGTGGTCTTCAGGATGGTGCCGTTGTCACCGACCACGTACCCTGTGGTGGATCCGAACCCCGTCGCGAACACCACCATGCTGATGGCGTTCAGATTGGCGGTTGTCCCGGATGTCTGGATCTCCCACTGGGTGGGTGTGTCGATGTTGCTGGCATCCAGCCGTCTGATGATGGTTCCACCATCGCCGACGACATAGAGGTCATACGCCGGACCGGCGAAGCTGGAGATACGGCGGCTGATGCCGTTCAGTTTCACCGTCACCGGCGAGACCTCCGTCACCCAGGAGCCGGCCGTGTTGCTCAGGATGGTGCCGTTGTTGCCCACAGCCCATCCATGAACCACGGGCGGGGTGGTGGAGTTCCAGATGCTGGTCACCGCGTTCAGGTTCTCCGTGGTCCCGGAAGGCACGGAAGACCAGGTGGTGCGGTTGTCCAGCTGGAAGATCTTGCCTCCGTTACCCACGGCCCAGCCGTTAAGGCCGGTGGTCAGGCTGTTGGCGATGCTGATGGCGTTCAGCGCAACACCGGGCTCGGGAGCCGTCTGGGCGGTGAACGAAGCCCCGATGTTGGTGGAGTAGTAAAGCGAGCTGTTGGCGCCCGCCAGCCAAACGAGCGCTCCCCCGCCGACCGTCGTCAGCGTGGCCTGGATGGGAGTCCGCGTCTCGTCAAAATTGAACACGTTGACGATGCCGCTGAACGTCCCGGCCGATGCGATCCGCTTGGCCGGTTCGTAGATGGCGATACCGGCTGCGTTGTTGCGGAGGGGGTCAGGTGATCCCCACGCTGCCAGCGACCGCCACGTCGGCGCGTAGTTGTTGGCAGGGTTGCCATCCGGCGCTATCCTCGCCAGAGAGAACACGTCCGTTCCGTTGGAGCGGTACTGTGAGATCCAGAAGTTGCCTGCTGCGTCGCGCTCCAGATCGCAGGCGAAGTTCACAATCTGGTTCGGAATAGCATCATTCCAGAAAATGGCGGGAGGCTCCTTGTAGGTCTTGTCCAGCGGCCCTATCGGATACATCCAGATGCTGCCCTTCGGCGAGACCAGAGGACCACCTGCAGGGACAATGTCCTCGTCCACGGTGTAAAGGACTCGGTTCAAGCCTTTCCCGAGCACCAGTCCGGTCGAGACACTACCGTGGATGGCGGGCGGGGATTCCGCGCCATTGTCGAACGGATACGCGCTTCCTCCTCCGGAGTTAGAAATGTCCGCCGGATCCAAAAGAGCCGTCCAGTTTCCGGACAGGTCGGGGGGGGCCACCCACACACCGCCATTGGTGTCCGTAAAGTCAAAGAAGTAGATCTTCCCTTCGGGGCCGACTATCAGCCTGTAAGGACTGGAAGTTGAGGTCGTCCAGGGCACACCGCCTGAGAAGGCGGTATCACCCTGCCCGAGGGCGTCTGTCGTATCAGCGTTCAGGGCATAGGCTCCGTTGCCGGTAGGCCGGCCTGACACAGTCGTGGCGGTCCGAGCCTGGAGGACATAGATCCGCCCGAAGAGCGGGCTGTTCGGATCCTTGTTCACATCAACGCCGCGAGGGAACTCGAACTGCACCTCGCGCACGTTGTCATCAGAGATCTGCGTCCACGCCCCGTAGCCGCTTCCCCGCGTGTAGACCTTGAAGTAGTACTCCACGTTGGTGGGGACCAGCGCGTTGGCGTTGTTCCTCAGATCCCAGGTCCAGGTGTTCAGACCCTTCGGCAGGGGGCCGAGGCTGACACTGCGGACAAGGGCGTCGTTGTCCGCTCTGTGGATGTCAATCCGCACCTCCTGATCAGCGGCCTCGTTCAGGCGGAACGAGAGCTGCACCGACGGATTCGGCTGGGTAGCGTCAACCGCCGGAGCGCTGAACTTGAGGTCGGTTGCATAGACGTTGGCCGACGCCGGAGCCGCAAACATCGCCGCCAGCAGAGCGCAGGCGGCCAACGCGGCACCGAGTGGCCCCGCCCGGTGCGAGAACCATCCTCTCATGATTCCCTCTCTCCTTTTCGGTAGAAGGTCAAGTGACGTAGCGACAGGGGCGCGCAGGCCCTTCCGCAGCCTCCGCAGACCCCTTTCCGGAACAGATTTCCGGGTCCATCCCGGCAGAATTGACAGTGCCGGATGCCCCGAGTTTTCCATTTGTAACAGGCCGGGGGGCTTCCTGTCAATCCGTACAAATACCAGCATGCATCCCGGCACAATTACCGGCCCGTACCTTGTTCCACACCCGCGCCGTCCTGCAACCACTTTTTCATCTGGGCCGTGTCCCTGCGGATGTTGTCCGGAGTGTGCTATCCTCCTGCGCGGAAGAATGAGACTCCTGCGATTCCTGGTCACCGCGTTCCCCGTCTGGGTCACCATCGCGAGCCTCCTTGCGCTCTGGAGACCCGGCCTGTTCACCTGGTTCACCGGGCCGCTCATCACCTACGGACTGGGTGTCATCATGCTGGGGATGGGCATCACGCTGACCACGGACGATTTCCGCCGGGTGTTCCTGATGCCCCGTCTGGTGGTCCTGGGAGTGGCGCTCCAGTATTCCGTGATGCCCTTTCTGGGATACACGCTGGCGGCTCTCTTCCAGCTTCCCACGCCGTTCGCAGTGGGGCTCATTCTGGTTTCCTGCTGCCCGGGAGGCACGGCCTCCAACGTGGTCACTTTCCTTGCCGGAGCCGATGTCGGTCTCAGCGTCACCATGACCGCCTGCTCCACATTGCTCGCCGCCGTTATGACCCCTGCACTCACCGCACTGCTCGCGGGAACGCGCGTGGATGTGGATGCGATGGGCCTATTCCGCTCCACGGTGCAGGTGGTCATCGTGCCGGTGGTGGCCGGAGTACTGCTCAACCGTTTTGCGCCCCGCCTCAGCCGAGCCGTCCAGCCCGTCGCGCCGGTGGTGGCTGTGGCGGTCATCGTGCTGATCGTCGCATCCATCATCGGGGCGGGCCGTTCCCTCATCCTCTCCGCTGGCGCTCGGCTGATCGGCGCGGTCTTCTCGCTGCATGCCTGCGGGTTCCTGCTGGGGTATGTCCTCAGCGCCCTGCTGAACGCGCGTCTGCAGGCGCGCCGCACCATCTCCATCGAAGTGGGAATGCAGAACAGCGGACTTGGAGTCGTGCTGGCGCGAGAAAACTTCGCCAACCCGGCCACCGCCATCCCCAGCGCCATCTCCAGCCTGTTCCACTCCGTCATCGGCAGCGCCCTGGCGGGCTGGTGGCGCCTGCGCGGAGGGAAGTAGCAACCGGCTTGTCTTCCGCGCAAAAAAGGGCGGTGCAAACCGCCCCCTTCTGCACTCTCAGCCAGCGTTACGGGTCAGGCTATGAAGGTGTCGCCTTCCAGCAGGACGCATCCGGCGCCCAGTTTCTGAACCGGTGTGCCTTCAACGTCGATCTCGATGACCGTGGCGATGGGATCCGGCGGGGTGTCCGGCAGGCCAAAGATTACCAATCGGCTCTCCGTCTGACGCCATCCAAGTTCCCATCCGTTCATCAGCCGGATGCCCGTCACGCGGTTCCGCAGACCACCGATGGCAAGCTGCTGTCCCGGCCAGTGGAACACGTGATAGTAGAGCCGGCTGCCCTTCGCCGTGAATGCCCCGGTGAACATCCAGTGCTGCTGGAAGCGGTCGGAGGCATCATAGATGGCGGGGCCGTACTTCTCAAGCCAGCGTCCGGTTGCCGTCAATGTGTCTATGCATGGTTGTGGAACACTGCCGTCCGGAGCTGGACCGATGTTCAGGAGCAGGTTGCCGCCCCCTGCCGCCACCTGACGAAGCATCGCCACCACCTGCTTGGGGGTCTTGTAGTCGGTGTCCGCCGGAGCGTATCCCCAGCTGCTGTTGAAGGTCATGCACGACTCCCACATCCGTCCTTCCTCCTCGGGCCGGATGTGCTGCTCGGGAGTCCCGAAGTCCTCCGGCAGCAGCGAGCGGTTGTTGATGATGATATCCGGTTGGAGCTGGCGCACCATGGCGTTCATCTTCGCGGACTCCCAGCCCTCCACGTCCAGCGGCCAGGCGACGTCGTACCACATGATGTCCACCTTGCCGTAGTTGGTGCATAGCTCCCGGACCTGCCCGTGGATGTAATCCACAAAGCGCCGCCGGGCGGCTTCATCCGTCTTACAGCGGGCTCCGTCGGGGTGGTGCCAGTCCATAAGGGAGTAGTAGAACCCCACCCGCAGCCCCTCGGCGCGAGCGGCTTCCACATACTCGGCCACCAGATCGCGTCCGGGCCCGCGCTTCGCGGCGTTGTAGTCGGTCAGCTTGCTGTCGAAGAGGCAGAATCCCTCGTGGTGCTTCGTGGTCATCACCATGTAGCGCATCCCGGCCTGCTTCGCGAGCCGGGCCCACTCGCGCTGGCACCCCGGCCGGGGTTTCCACATATCAGCCAGTGGCTCGTACTCCTCCAGTGGGATCCTCTCCCGGTTCATCACCCACTCGTGGCGTCCCAGCTGAGAGTACAGTCCCCAGTGGATGAACATTCCGAAGCGTGCCTTGCGGAACCACTCCAGCCTGCGCGCGCGGTCTTGCTCCTCGGGGGGCAGGGTCTGTTCGTCAGCCATCTTGCTCCTTCTCCTGCGAAAGGTCGTATTGTGGGACGTTTCACCATATCGCAACTCCCATCCTTCCTTTCCGGGTCTTTTTGAAGATCAAAGAGTCTTTCTGGAACGGCGGGTGAGTCGCAGTGGTCGCGCCAGTGTGCGGTTCGTCTGGCCGGGTGGGGGAAAATACCCCGTACTTTGGTACCTGAAAACCGGTTTTCTATTGCAAGCAGATTGCAGGTGTGGTAAAAGCAGGATGCCGGTCACGCCACGGAGTTGCAACTAGCCAGCGAGGCGGCCGGCGAGTCTTCCGGGTTCTGATCCAGCGTTCAAGCAGGGAATCTCTGCCGGTCATCAGATGCCAGTGAGTGGCATAAACTGCTCCGGCGATGAGTCATTCCCTCTTAGCGCAGAAAACAGGTTCCGGATGAGCTAAATATGCCACTGAGTGGCAGAAAGGGCAATCTCGGCAAGATGATACTAATCCGTACACGCGGTAATCCCCGGCGGCCCGCCGCCGGAAGGGCCATCACGGCCCGATGCGGCTTCACACTGGTGGAGCTCCTCGTCGTCATCGCCATCGTGGCCATTCTGGCGTCTATCCTGATGCCCGTCTTCGGACAGGCCCGCCAGACTGCGATGCGCACCCGTTGCGCCTCCAACCTGCGCAACATCCACAACGCCGTGCTGATGTATGCTCAGGACTGGCGCGAGTGCATGCCTCCAGAGATCAAGCTGGAGGTCGCAACGCCTTCTTATGGCACCCACACCATCTTGATGCCGTATGCGAAGGCGCCAGACATCTTCCACTGTCCGGCGGATACGGGCGATGCTCGCAGCGGGATCCCGGTCTGGCAGAGGTTCGGGATCAGCTACAAGGTGGAAGGCCGCTGCTTCTCCAACCCCTGGGATGAGAAGTTGCAGATGCCCATCATCCGCAAGCTGTCCCATCTGGATATGGGCATAGACACCAAGAAATTGCTGGAAGGTAAGGAGGACAAGGAGCCTCAGTTCCTTGCGCAACTCCAGTTGATGCGCGATCTCTTCTTCCCCTGGGAGAACGGCAAGGAGATGAAGAAGGAAGGGCTTGTGGTTCGCGCCTGGCACCGGGCCGGAGCCAACGTGGTGTTCCTGGACGGCCACGTTGCCTTCGTGAAGAGCAAGGCAGAATGGGATGCGATACGCGGCAAGTCGGGTGGAGGAGACTGAGTGCAATGGGAAAAGTGCATCGTCTGCTGCGTGCGTGGCATAAATGGGTCGGCGTTATTGCCGCGCTCGCCCTCATCAGCTTCGCGGTGACCGGCATCCTGCTGAACAACAAGGAGACGTTCGGGCTGAAGCCGGCTCCCGCGAAGCGGCCGGCTCCGGATAACACCGCTGCCGCCGCAGCGCCTCATCTGACCACCGGTGTCCCGCTGGCCAGCCTGCCTGTGCCTCCCGAGCGGGCGCTTGCCATCGCGCGTCAAAAGTTCGGAGACGTGCCGCTTGAGAAGCTGGAGCTGAAATACGAGAAAGGAGCGCTCCAGTATCGCATCCACACCCGTGAGAAGCCACCCACGAAGCTGTACATTGATGCGGCCACAGGTGGCGTAGTGACTCAGGAGCCGGAGGCGGGCGCAAAGCTGGAGAAGTTCATCCTCGACCTTCACCACTTCAACTTCGCGGACGGAAGATACCGCATCGTGGCTGACATCTTTGCGGGCAGCCTGGCGCTGCTGACGGCAAGTGGCCTCTGGCTGTTTGTGAGGGAGGAAGCAGCTCGTAAGCGATCCCGGCAGATCGCACGGGAGCGCTCCTCAAACCAGATCGCAGGGAACATATCCGTCTCCCGGCCGGTCAGGGCAAGACCTTCCGAGGCGGAAGGCTGACTTCTCCCTCAGCGCCGGGCTCGCCGGAACGCTTCGGCGAAGGCGAGCCCGGCTGCCTTTCCCGCAGCAGCGTTGATGCGGCGCAGCAGATCCGGCCGTCCCGCTCCCTGAGTCCGGTGGGCGGCCCGCGCGGCCAGTTTGATGTCCACCGTATCCGTGATATCCACCAGGACATCCGGCCGCCGGGTCTGCCAGTAGTAAAGCTCAGGACGCGTGGTTTCCTGTTCCCTCCACCATTGTCGCACGATGCGCCCTGCCCCCTGGTGATCCGCATGCAGGTAGGGCAGGGAGGGTTTTTCCGGGTCAAAGGTCAGCACGGCATCCGGCCGGACTCTCGCGGCCACTGCCTCCAGTTCCCGGCGGAGCGCATCGCCCCGGGCCACTCTGCGATCGGGGAGGCCGGGCATGTGCACGCTGCGATAGCCGATCAGATCCGCGGCGGCCATCTGCTCACGGCGCCGCTCGGCGGGCAGGTCCGCCGCTCCGGTAAGGTTCGGGCCCCGCTCGCCGTCCGACGCCACGATGACGTGGACCTCCACGCCCTTTCGAGCCATCTTCGCCAGAGTGCCACCCGCATACCATTCCAGGTCGTCGGGGTGAGCCGCCACTGCAACTACTCGCTGGAACGACAGCAGCCGCGCTCCCTCTTCCAGCGCAGCCGCAGGATTAGTGACCGGCCGCGTGCGCAGCTCCATCCAGAGCGCCAGCCCGGATGCTCCTGTCAGGAGCCAGGCCGCCAGAGTTCTGACCGGCCGCCGGCTACCTTTCGCGTTCTTCATTGCTCCGTATTTCCTGCCCGATGCGGAATAATCTTCAGGCGATGACTCCATCCAGCAACGCAGCCAGTCCCGTGATGCCAGCAGGAAACTCCCTTCCCGCGCTTGTGGTTATCGGCGCGTCCGCGGGAGGACCTCCAGCGCTCGTCCGCGTTCTTTCCGCCCTTCCTGCCGCTTTTCCCGCCTGCGTCGCCATCGTGCAACATATCCGGCCGGATTTTCCCAGCCGCCTTCCCGAGGTGCTGGCCCGCGGGTGCGCTCTGCCTGTGCTGGAGGCGAAGAGCTCGCAGATCCTCGAACCCGGTTCGGTCTACATTGCGCCTCCGGACAGGCATCTGTCCATCAGCGCCCAGGGACGCATCGTTCTCCGCAGCGCTCCTCCGGTCAATTATGTCCGGCCGTCCGTGGACGTGCTTTTCCAGTCCGCCGCCGTCTGGAAAGGCCGGACCGTAGCCGCGGTGCTGACCGGCACCGGCCGCGACGGCGCGGAGGGCATCCGCGCCATTCATCAGGCCGGAGGGCTCACGATCGCACAGCGACCGGCTGCCTGCTCCGGAATGCCCGAGGCCGCCATCGCCACAGGCTGCGTGCGGTTGATCCTGCCGCTGGAGCAGATCGGTCCCGCCATCGTCGAAGCCGTATCCGCTCTGGTCAGGGGCGAGGCCGCCTGACGAAAAAGGGCCGCCTCCGGGGGCGGCCTCTCACTCCGGGCTCTGTGGCTGATTTCTCAGCCCTGAACTGCGGCCTTGCAGATCACGCTGAAAGAGTCAGCCTTCAGCGAGGCTCCGCCTACCAGCGCTCCATCAATCTCCGGTTTGGCCAGCAGTTCAGCGGCGTTCTTGTCGTTGACGCTACCGCCGTAGAGCACACGCACGGAATCCGCAGCGGCATCGCCGGCCATCTCCCGCACCGTGTGGCGGATCAGCCCGCAGACGCGGTCCGCCTCTCCGGACTCGCACACCTCTCCCGTGCCGATGGCCCACACGGGCTCATAAGCGATCACCAGGCCGGCGATCTGCTCCGGCGTCAGCCCTTCCAGGCAGGCGCGAATCTGTCCGCGCACCACGTCGTCGGTACGGCCGGCCCTGCGCTCGTCAATAGTCTCCCCGCAGCAGATGATCGGCACAAGCCCCTTTGCCAGGGCCAGCTTTGCCTTGGCGTTGATGGTGGCGTCCGTCTCTCCGAAGTAGCCCAGCCGGGAGGCCAGCGTCTCGTCCACCGTCCCGAAGCGCCCTCGCGTCTCCGAGTGCCCGATAATCACGTAGGTGCAGCCGGCCTCGACCAGCATTTCCGGAGAGATCTGGGACGTCCACGCGCCTTTCTCCTCCCAGAAGGTGTTCTGAGCTCCCAGGCGGATGCCCGAATCGCCGATGGCCTGAAGCGTGGCGTCCAGCGCCGTGAACGGCGGGCACACGCAGATCTCCACGCCCTGAAGCCCCTTCACCAGGGGGATGAGCGCTGCCATCAGCTCCCGCGCCTGCGCCCGGGTGTTGTTCATCTTCCAGTTTCCCGCAATCAGCGGAGTCCTCATAGTGTCTTTCTGGCTCCTTTCCGGTCCCGCGTCCGCCGTGCGGCGCGTCCCTCAAAAGAAACCCTCTCCCCGGGCCGGGGAGAGGGCATCGTTCATCGAAAGCGATCGCTCCTACTTGTCCAGCAGAGCGGCCACACCCGGCAGCTCCCGGCCTTCCACGAACTCCAGGCTTGCGCCTCCGCCCGTGGAGACATGCGACACCTTGTCCGCATAACCCATCTGCTCGATGGCCGCGGCGGAGTCTCCTCCGCCGACGACGGTTGTGGCGCCGCTTGCCGCCAGGGCTTCCGCGATGGCCAGCGTCCCGTGGGCGAAGTTCGGCATCTCGAACACGCCCATCGGCCCGTTCCAGAACACCGTCTTCGCGGACTTGATCTCCTCGGCGAACGCCTTGCGGGTTTCCGGGCCGATGTCCAGTCCCATCATGTCCGCCGGGATCTGGTCCGCCGGCACCACGCGGGACGGCGAGTCGTTGTTGAACTCCGCCGCCACCACGATATCCGTCGGCAGAAGCAGCTTCACGCCGCGCGCCTTCGCATCCTCCAGTGCCTTGCGGGCCAGCTCCAGTCCTTCTTCATCCAGCAGGGACTTTCCGATCTCCAGCCCCTGCGCCTTGAAGAAGGTATAGGCCATTCCCCCGCCGATGATCAGCGTGTCCACTTTGGAGAGCAGGTTCTGGATGACAGGGATCTTGTCCGCCACCTTCGCGCCGCCCAGGATGGCCACAAACGGCCGCTCCGGGTCCGAGATCACCTTGCTCAGGTAGTCCAGCTCCTTCTTCATCAGGTAGCCGGAGACTGCCGGCAGATGCTTCGTGACCCCCTCGGTGGAGGCGTGCGCACGGTGCGCCGCTCCGAAGGCGTCGTTGACGTAGATGTCAGCAAGAGATGCCAGCTCCGCCGCGAAATCCGGGTCGTTCTTCTCTTCCTCCTTGTGGAACCGGAGGTTCTCAAGGAGCAGGATGTCCCCGTCTTTCATGGCGGCGACGGCCTTCTTTACGTCCTCGCCGACACAGTCATCCACCTTAGTCACCGGCCGCCCCATCAGGTCGGCCAGACGGGCCGCCACCGGGTTCAGGCGCAGCTCTTCCACCACCTGACCCTTCGGCCGGCCCAGGTGCGAGCACAGGATGACCTTCGCCCCGTGATCCACCAGATACTGGATGGTGGGGATGGCGGCGCGGATGCGCCGGTCGTCCGTGATGACGCCGTCCTTCAGCGGGACGTTGAAGTCCACCCGGCAAAGCACACGCTTGCCGGCGACATCCACATCCTCGATGGTCTTCTTGTTCATAGCCATTCCTTTCCGGAAAAGGACCGGCGACCTGCGGCAGAGACCGCCCTTAGAGACCCTTGCTGGCGATGTAGTGGATCAGGTCGCCCACGCGCACGCTGTAGCCCCACTCGTTGTCATACCAGGAGATCACCTTGGCGAAGTTGTCTCCCAGCACCAGTGTGGAGAGCGCGTCGAAGATGCTGGAGCGGTCATCGCCGCGGAAATCGCTGGAGACCAGAGGCTCCTCGGTGTAGCCCAGGATGCCCTTCATAGCGCCCTCGGAGGCTGCCTTCATTGCCGCGTTGATGGCCTCCACCGTTACCGGCTTCTCGGTGTTGACGGTCAGATCCACCACGGAGACCGTGAGGGTGGGGACGCGCATGGCGAATCCGTGCATCTTGCCCTTCAGCTCGGGCAGCACCAGCGAGATGGCCTTGGCCGCGCCGGTGGTGGTGGGGATCATATTGACGGCGCCGGCGCGGGCGCGGCGCAGATCCTTGTGCGCCTGGTCCTGAATGCGCTGGTCGTTGGTGTAGGCGTGAATGGTGGTCATCAGACCACTGGTGATGCCGAAGTTGTCCAGCAGGACCTTGGCCACCGGCGCCAGACAGTTGGTGGTGCAGCTGGCGTTGGAAAGGATGTGGTGCTTGGCGGGATCGTAGTCGCCCTCGTTGACGCCCATCACGATGGTGATGTCCTCGTTCTTGGCCGGGGCGCTGATGAGCACCTTCTTCACTGTCCCGCCCAGGTGAGCCTTGGCCTTCTCGGCGTCCGTGAACAGACCGGTGGACTCCACCACCACCTCGGCGCCAACCGAGCTCCAGTCAATGGCCGCGGGATCCTTCTCCTGGAAGCTCTTGATCTTCTTTCCGTTCACCACAATGGCGCCCTCATCGGCGGCCACCTCACCGGCGAACGGACCGTAGGTGGTGTCCCACTTCAGCAGGTGGGCGTTGGTCTTCGCGTCCACCAGATCATTGATGGCCACGACCTCGATATCCGAGGGATACTTCTGCAGCATGGCGCGCAGACTCAGGCGCCCGATACGACCGAAACCGTTGATTCCTACTTTGACTGCCATGTTACCTGTTGCCTTCCTCCTGCCAGATGGCACTTCTCGGGTGATTGACGGGGCCGTGCCCTGACGCCTGCCCTGCGACTTCGGCGGGGCGGGTATCCTGCCGCATCGGGAACTGTCTCCCGCACGTTCCTTTCGCCGCGCCGGCTGCGACGGACAGGCCGTGGCATTTTACCGGACAGGCCGTCCCCTGTCAATCGCTTGTGACAAAAAGCACAATCATCGCTTATTATATCCCTCCCATCTCCTTGCCGCAAACCACCACGGGGCGCAGGAGCCCCGCCCTTTGCGGTGTAAGCTGAGAGACGGAAGGAGAAGTCGGGCGAGCATCAGGAGGTTCGAGATGTACTGGTCCGTTGGCGCGGTGCTGGCGGTGGCCCTGCTGGCCTGCAGCGCCGCCACTGGCGATGCCGCATGCGTCATCGCCCATCGCGGGGCGTCGGCGGACGCCCCGGAGAATACGGTCGCGGCCGCGAAGCTGGCCTGGGAGCAGGGGGCGGACGCTCTGGAGCTGGATGTGCACCTGTCCCTGGACGGCCGTCCGGTGGTCATCCACGATTCGGGCACAAAGCGGACGACGGGCGTGGATCTGGTGGTGGCTCAGACGCACTCCTGGGATCTGCGGCGTCTGGACGCCGGCAGCTTCAAGGGTGAGCAGTTCGCGGGGGAACGCATCCCGTTCCTGGAGGAGATGCTCCGGACAGCGCCACCGGGCCGCCCGGTGTTCGTGGAGATCAAGAGCGGCCCGGAGACGGTCCCCGTCATTGCCGCCGCGATGCGCCGCAGCGGCAAACTGCCTCAGTGCGTGGTCATCTCGTTCAGCCTGGATGTCTGCGTGGAGGCGAAGAAAGCTCTTCCGGATATCCCGGTGCTCTGGCTTCGGGGGACGGTGACCGACCGTGAGACCGGAAAACCCCTGCCTCATGACCCCGCCTGGATCCAGACAGTCCGTGAGAAGGGCATTGATGGCCTGGATCTGCACTGGGCGGGAATCACCCCGGAGTTCGCAGAGTCCTGCGCAAAGGCCGGTGTGCCGCTCTATGCCTGGACGGTGAACGATCCTGAAGAAGCCCGCCGTCTGCACCGCCTGGGTGTGCAGGGCATCACCACGGACGTCCCATCCCGGATCTTGGAGGCGCTGGGAAGGAAAGGGAAGAAATGAGCGAACGCATCCTGCGCGTCGGAATGGCTCAGATGCTGGTGGAGGGCGGGCAGCCCCAGGCCAACCTGCGCCGCGCCGTGGCGATGATCCACGATGCGGCCGCGCGAGGGGCGTCCGTCGTCGTTCTGCCGGAATGCCTGGATCTGGGGTGGACGCACCCTTCCGCGCGCCGCCTCGCCCAGCCGATTCCCGGGCCGCACTCTGACCGTCTGGTGGATGCTGCGATAGACGCCGGGGTGTTCGTCGCGGCCGGGCTGGTGGAGCGCGACAGCGGCAGGCTCTACAACGCCGCCGTGCTCATCTCTCCGGAAGGGCAGATCCTGCTGAAGCACCGGAAGATCAACGAACTCTCCATCGCCTTTGACCTGTATGAGACCGGTTCCAGCTTGGCGGTGGCGGAGACGCCGCTCGGCCGCATCGGGGTAGATATCTGCGCGGACAATTTCTCCAACTCGCTTGCTCTGGGACATGCGCTGGGAAGGATGGGGGCTCAGGTCCTGCTTTCACCTTCGGCCTGGGCGGTGCCGCCGGACCATGACAATCAGAAGGATCCTTACGGCGGACTATGGATCTCGTCGTATACGGAGCTTGCCCGGCTCTATGAGATGCCGGTCATCGGCGTCAGCAATGTGGGGCCGATGGACGCGGGGGTATGGGCCGGAATGAAGTGCATCGGCGCTTCGATCGCCGTGGGGCACGATGGCAAACTGGTCCGCCAGCTCCCCTACGGCGAACGTGCCGAGGCTCTGGAGGTCGTAGAGGTCACCCTGGTAGAACGGACGTTGAAGGGCACTTCGCTCTGCGAGGCGCTCGCCGTCAGGGGTTATCACGGCCCGTGACATCCGGCCCGCGCGGCGCCGGTCAGCAGGCCACCGCCCGGGCGCAGTACTCCTTCAGAAGCCGGACGTAAAGGCGGTAGTCCTCCAGCGACACCCCGGGCGGGGTCTGGTGGTCCACGGAGGGAACGAATCGGCCGCTCCGCATCACGGGCAGCAGCCGCTCGAACTCGGCACGGATGGCGTCCTCGCCCAGGTGCATCACGGTCTTATCGAAGCCGCCCATCATCTTCCACTCGGGATGCCGCTCCCGGATGCGCACCACGTCCACTCCGGCCATCCGCTCCAGAGGCAGGATGCCCTCCAACCCTGCGTCCTGCAGCCAGGGGATGAGCGGCTCGATGTCACCGTCGGAGTCAATGATCGGGACGATGCCTCGCTCCTTCAGCAGAGGCACCACTTCCCGGTAGAAGGGGAGCATGAAGGTGTCGAACAGATCCCGCGAGATCATCGGGCCGTGGTTATAAGACATATCCT
Organism: Armatimonadota bacterium; assembly: GCA_037478975.1. Lineage (GTDB taxonomy): Bacteria > Armatimonadota > UBA5829 > DSUL01 > DSUL01 > CALCJH01. The sequence goes on along the minus strand of JBBFLP010000003.1, from coordinate 14,514 downwards.
CCCCGAACGTCATGAAGTCCGGGGTGCAGATTGCGCAGAACTGTTCGATGCAGCGGCGCAAGTAGCGTGTCTGGTCCTGATTGATGCGCAGCATCAGGTCCGGCTGGTCGTAGAAGGCGTAGAGATGCTCCTCGATTCCGAACAGCACCCGCGGCCACCAGAAGAACCCGCTCAGTGAGAACCAGACCACCACCTCCCCCCGCTGCTGCTCCTCAGCCCAACGCCGGACGGTTTCGCGGTCGAACGGGACGGGATCGGGATACAGGTAAGGAAGGAGGCGCTCGTAATCCTCTTCACCGGAGATCCAGCCCTGGCCGTGCTGCGAGGGAGCGCCGGGCGCGCCAGGGAGCATCTGGGGGAACCAGAGCTGGTAGTCCACATCCAGCCCGAAGAAGCGCTTGATGCCCTGTGTATCCAGCTCTTCGGGCAGACCTTCCGCGCGCCACCGTTCGATGGTCTTGTCCCACCAGACGGCCCATTCCATCACGGGAAGCCGGTCTTCCGGCTTCCCGCCCGCCATCACTTTCTGGAACCGCGAACGGACAGTCTCCATCCTTCCCCTCCGCCGTTCGACAGTTCCAGGCGCCTGTCCTTCCCGCGCCTCAGACTGTTTCGCCGCCCAGCCTGCCCTGCACTTTCTCGATGAGCCCGTCCACCAGAGCCTGACGGTTCTTCAAGTGCGCAAGCACTTCGCGGTTGTCCGTATGGTGGATCTCGACGGGAAGCTCCTCGCGCTCGGCTTTCAGCAGTTCCAGGATCACTTCCCACTCCTGCCGGGTGATCTCATCCGCAGCAGCCATCGCGTGTCTCCTTTCCGGACGGATCACACGTCCCATGGGCATTTTTCCCTTTCGCCTGAGCCGGGAAAACAGATGCCGGACAGTCCCCGTGCGCGCACTGTGCATATGTGCCAATATTTAGAACCGGGGTCCACAGGACGGACTAGGAGGAGAGAGGAGACAGCTTTGGAAACTGCAGGCATCGGCATCATCGGATACGGAGGGTTCGCGTCGTTCTGCCGCCAGGCGTGGGCGGAGCTGGAAGACGTGCGTGTGGTGGCCGCGGCCGATTCGGATCCTTCGCGCAACCCGGGAGACATCCGCTTCTATCCGGATTGGAGAGAGTTGATCCGGGACCCGGAGGTCTCCATCGTCGTCGTCAGCACCCCGCCGTCCACACACGCGGAGATGGGACTCGAGGCCGTGCGCGAGGGTCGTCACGTGCTGCTGGAGAAGCCCCCGGCGATGAGTCTTCAGGAGCTGGACGCGCTGCTGGGAGCTCTCAGGGATGGCGGCCCCGTCATCGCCGTGGACTACATGCTGCGCTACAACCCTCTGGTGCTTGCGCTCAAGTCCATAGCGGAGACCGGCTGCCTTGGCCGGCTGCAGCACGTCAGCGTGGTCAACTACGCGGCCGACGGCAACCTGCCCCCCGAGCACTGGTTCTGGGACAGGAAAGTCTCCGGCGGCATTCTGGTGGAGCACGCCGTTCACTTCTTCGACATGGTGGCTTACGTCTGGCAGACTCCTCCTGTGCGCGTCACCGCTCATACGGTCTGCCGTCAGAAGGGCATGGAGGACAAGGTGGTGGCCACGGTTCAGCACTCCGACGGTCTGTTGGCCACGCACTTCCATCATTTCTTCCGTCCCTCATGGTTCGAGCGCCAGAGCTTCCGGTTCGCGTTCGATGCCGGTGAAGTGGACATCGAAGGCTGGATCCCCCTGACCGCCCGCATCCGGGCGGCGGTGGACGCGGCACGGAAAGAGCAGCTCCTCGGAATCCTGCCGCAGGCGCAGGTCGTTTCTGCCTCCCCCGCGGAACCCGAGTTGCGGGCAGCGGGCGTCCCGTATCCGGCCGGGGAGCTCATCGAGGTGATCTCCTCCGTGGCGGGTCCGAAGTCGGATGTATACGCAGCGTGTCTGCGCGGGGCCATGCGGGATCTCGTGGACTCCCTGCGGTCCGGCGGCAGGCCCATCATCGCGCTGGAGCGCGTGGCGGACAGCGTCCGCGTTGCCTGCGCGGCCACCGCTTCGGCGGAGTCGGGGCAGGCGGTGGAGATCTGATGCCCGCATCCGGCCCGGACGTCACTCACTTCACCGCCAGGCCGTTCAACACGTGGGGATGCGGTTACATCGCCAGTCAGGCCGCGCTGGCTGCATACCGGGCAGGCCGTCTGCGGCGGGTCATCGCCCCGTCGTTCGTACCGGGAGAGATTCCTGACAGTCTCATCCACGTTGCGCCTCCTGGGTTCTGGTGGGCGATGCTTCAGCGCATGCCATACCGAGTCAAAGTGCGCTGTGCGCTGGATTTCCTGTTTCGGGACAACGAGCTGGACTGGAAGGCGCGCCGTCTGGTGCCCGAGGGCGGGATCTTCCACGCGTGGAGCCATCAGGGGCTGTTCAGCATGCGCCGGGCACGGAAGCTGGGAGCGCGTCTCGTGCTGGAGCGCCCGAACACCCATCCCCTGGAGATGACCCGGCTGGTCCGCCGGGAGTATCGCCGCTTCGGGGCGCCCGGCAGGGTGGATGCTCCATTCGAGGTCCGTAAGTGCCTGGCGGAGCATGCGCTGGCCGATCGCATCGTGGTCTGCAGCCAGTTTGCCCGGGAAAGCCATCTGCGCCACGGCATCCCGGATGAAAAGCTGCGGGTAATCAACTACGGCGTGGATACGGAGACCTTCTCTCCCGGCGAGAAGCGGGACGACGTATTCCGGGTGGTGTTCTGCGGGATGGTCTGCCTGCGCAAGGGCATCCAGTATCTCCTGCAGGCGTGGGAGGAGCTGGCGATGCCCGGCGCGGAGCTGCTTGTGCTCGGTCTGGTGCTGCCCGATGCCGTCCCGTTGATGGAGCGTTACCGGAAACTTCCGGGGCTGCGCATTCAGGGGCACGTGGACTCGCGCACTGAGCTTGCGGACCTCTACCGTCACGGCAGCGTTTTCGTGTTCCCTTCGGTGGAGGACGGCTTCGGGATGGTGGTGACGGAGGCGATGGCTTGCGGCATCCCCGTGGTCATCTCGGACCACACGGGCGCTAAGGACGTGGTGCAGGACGGCGTCAACGGGTTTGTAGTGCCCACATACGATGTGCAGGCACTCAAGGATCGCATCCTCACGCTGCGCGAAGATCCTGCGCTGCGCCGCTCGATGGGCGAGGCCGCCCGCGAAACAGCCTTGCAGAATACCTGGCGGCACTACGGCGAGAAGCTTCTGCGCCTCTACGACGAGCTGGCGGATTAGCAGGGCGGCTCCCGGTCCGGAAATGCGACCGGCCGGAACGCCCGGGTGGCGGCGGATTCCTTGGCTTTCAGACACATCAGGGCGCTCAGAATGCCGGCTTCCAGCGGAGCCACGGAGCGCGCGCCATCGCGAATGACGCGGATGAAGTTGTCCGCCAGCACCACGTCGCCTCCGCCGTGCGAGGCGTGGGCGGACTCGGTCCGGTAGGTCTCCACGCGCGGCGAATGATGCATGTAGACCTTCACCTCGTCCGTATACCAGTCGAACTCCAGCGTCCCCAGATATCCGTAGAGTCTGGCGCCCCGCCGTCCCGCCTTCTTCCGGGCAAAGAAGTTCTGGCTGTAGCAGACGTGCATCCCGGTCTCGTAGCGGATGATGGCGCTGCCCGAGTCCTCATTGCCGGTGTCCACGGCGAAGGCGCACAG
>JBBFLP010000003.1:0-10754 GCA_037478975.1 Armatimonadota bacterium | reverse complement strand
CCGCCCTCTTCCAGCATTTCGTCCGCGTCGGTGTGGAAGCGGATGGCGGATGGGTCCCGGCCCGATTGCCGGATCTCTTCCCGGATCTCGTCATTGCGGACGTCCGTGATCGCCGCGACCTGCGCGTCCGCGCCCAGCCGTTCGATGATGTCCAGGATCCCGCGCATCCGCGCTCCGTACCCTATGACTCCCAGCCTGATCATCCCTGAAGTCTCCAAAGCCCCGGGCCTGCCCTCGCCTGCGCGGTCCCGGGAGATCTCAGAGGGAGTGTTCGGGTCATCCCTGCCCCTTCTCCTCCGGGCGCCGTGAAGGACTGGCACTCTTGACAGGCGCATGTCTCGCGCGTTCACGGCACAACAAAAGGTGCAGAGCCGGATGCGGCGCGTCTCCGGCGGGGAAAGGTCCTGTCCTATGGCATATTCAGATTCTGGAAAACGGCTTGCGCTGTTCGCGATCGTGGTGCTGCTCGGTTGCGCCGGCATGCGCTCGGACTCCGGCGAAGCCGCCCGCCGCTACGTGGGCGAGCCGAAAGGCGCGCTGACGCTTTCGCTGGGGTTGACTTCGTTTATGGTGCTGGCGCGCAGGCAGCGGCGGCGCGACGCCGGTAACGTTATTGACATTCGGCCGCATCTTCAGACAAACTCCCCTCAGGATGCCTCGGGCAGCGCCGCCGGAGAGGCGTTCGAGAGGCGGCTGGCAGCCTGACCCGTTTCCGGGCCGCACAGGGTCCGTCAGGCTTCTGATAGCGTCCTCAGTCCCGATGCCGGGGCCGGGGCGCTTTTTGTTTGCCGGGCGGCAGTGGCGGGCGGTAAGCCTGTGGCGGGTATAATCCAGTCGCGCCGGGCACAAAAGCAGGTCGGCGGCGGACCGGTTCGTACTTTTTTTCGCAAAGTTTGCCTTTGCAGGCGGTGGCGTGCAAGGAATCGCGAAAGGGTCGCGTCTCTCAACTGGAGGGCAACTGGCAGTGCGAGGCGAACTGCGCACTTGCGCAGAATCCCGCCCGAGAGGAGTCAATCTATGGCCAACTCGCATGACGTGGTTCCGGGGGTCGTCTTCTCCACGGTGGATAAGGTGGCGAGGTGGGCTCAGAGTTCGTCGCTCTGGCCTTTCGCGTTCGGCCTTGCTTGTTGCGCCATCGAGATGATGTCCACAGTTGCGGGCCGGTTTGATATCGCCCGGTTCGGGGCGGAGGTTTTCCGCGCCTCCCCCCGCCAGGCGGACCTGATGATCGTCGCCGGCAGGGTCTCCATGAAGATGGGCCCCGTCATCAAGAGGCTGTATGATCAGATGCCCGATCCGAAATGGGTCATTGCAATGGGCGCCTGCTCCTCCTGCGGGGGAGTGTTCAACAACTACGCCATCATCCAGGGGGTTGACAAGGTCATCCCGGTGGATGTCTACGTCCCGGGGTGTCCTCCGAACCCGGATGCCCTGCTGTACGCTGTCACACGGCTTCAGGAAAAGATCCGCAGCGGAGAGGCGCGCCCGGGCCATCGGATTCTGGAGCCGGCGGCGGGTTCGTTGTCCGAGAGCATCCACACATCCTGAGATGAGCCCGGAACCTCGCGCGAAAGTCTGAAGGCGGTCAGTCAGTGGAGTTCGAGCAAACCAGAAGGATCTTCGAAAAAGCCCGGGAGAGGTTCGGTGAGGATGTCAGCCTCTCCGACCGCCCCAACACAGAAGGGTCCATCGTCGTCGAACCCTCGCGGATCCGCGATTTTACCCGCTGGGTCCGCGATGAGGCGGACGGGGGGTTTGACTTTTTCGGCGAGGTCTGCGCGACGGACTTCCTGGGCCGCTCCCCCCGCTTCGATCTGACGTATACGGTCTACTCCACCACGGCCAACCGGCATCTGCACTACAAGACCCGGGTGGACGACCCCGACCCGCAGGTGGATTCCGTCGTGGATATCTACCCCGGTGCGGGGTGGCACGAGCGCGAGATCTTCGACATGTTCGGCGTGCGCTTCAACGGGCACCCGGACCTTCGCCGCATCCTGATGCCGGAGCACTGGCGCGGGCATCCGCTCCGCAAGGACTATCCCCTTGGCGGAGAGGAGGTGCAGTTCTCCTCCAACTTCGCCGACATCACGCCGCAGACACTGCCGCCCGCTCCGGGGGAGGACATCTTCCTTGGATGGGATGTGCTGGAGACTCAGCCCAGCAGCTACACGCAGCTGCTGGAATCTGGCGCGGAGCTGGAGCACGACGGCGAAGGGCGGATGGTCATCAATATGGGGCCGCAGCACCCCAGCACCCACGGCGTCCTGCGTCTTCTGCTGGAACTGGACGGTGAGAACGTCGTCAAGGCCGTCCCGGACATCGGCTTCCTGCATACCGGGATCGAGAAGACGGGAGAGTCGCTCAACTATCAGCAGGCGCTGACCCTGACCGACCGGATGGATTACCTCTCGCCGATGGGGAACAATCTGGCTTTCTCCCTGTCGGTCGAGAAGCTGATCGGGCTGGAGCCTCCGGAGCGAGCGACGGTGCTCAGGGTCATTTTTGCCGAACTGACCCGAATCCAGAGCCATCTGGTCTGGCTTGGAACGCACGCTCTGGATCTGGGAGCGATGAGCGCTTTCTTCTACTGTTTCCGCGAGCGCGATCAGATCCTGGATATGTTCGAGATGGTCTCCGGCGTGCGGATGATGACCAGCTACATCTGCCCGGGTGGTCTGCGTGAGGACGTGACCGATGACTTCGTCCCTGCGCTGGAGCGCTTCCTGAAGGTCTTTCCGGACCGGTTGGGAGAGTATGAGACCCTGTTGACGCGCAACCCCATCTGGTTGGAGCGCACGCAGGGTGTGGGCAAGATCAGCGCGGAGGATGCCGTGGCCTACGGAGTCAGCGGCGCTTCCCTCCGCGGCAGCGGTGTGCGCTGGGACGTGCGCAAGGCCGAGCCCTACTGCGGCTACGAGACTTACGACTTTGAAGTACCGGTTGGAACCAACGGGGACGTCTACGACCGGTATCTGTGCCGAATCGAGGAGATGCGCCAGAGCCACCGCATCATCCGGCAGGCGCTCAGCCGCCTGCAGCCGGGACCGGTGCAGGCCGAGGAGCGCAAGGTGGTGCCTCCGCCCAAGTCCGAGATCGGACAGAGCATGGAAAGCCTCATCCATCACTTCCTGATCACCACCATCGGGTTCGTGGCGCCGCCGGGGGAGGGACATGTTCCTACAGAGACGGGCAGGGGGCTGCTTTCGTTCTACATCGTCGGGGACGGGTCTCCGAAGCCCTATCGGATGCGCGCCCGCACTCCGTCGTTCGCCAACCTGCAGGCCCTGCCCCGGATGCTGGAAGGGTGCCTGGTGGCGGATGCGGTGGCCACCATCGGGAGCATAGACATCGTGCTGGGAGAGATAGACCGGTAGGGAGTGCGGTCAGGTCGGGAAGGTATGTCTGAAGAACTGGTGACACTGACGATAGACGGAGTGACGGTGCGAACCGCGCCGGGGACGTTGCTCGTGGAGGCGGCGGCTCAGGCGGGCATCCTGATCCCCGTCTACTGCTATCATCCGAAGCTCGCCCCGGTCGGCGCGTGCCGCATGTGCCTGGTGGAGGTGGAGGGCGCGCCCAAGCTGATCGCAAGCTGCACAACCCCCGTGCGCGAGGGGATGGTGGTTTACACGGACAATCAGCGGGTCAAGAAGGCCCGGGAGGGCATACTGGAGTTCCTGCTGGTGCATCATCCGCTGGATTGTCCTGTCTGCGACAAGGGTGGCGAGTGCCCGCTGCAGGATTTCACGTATCAGTTCGGGCCCTCGCGCAGTCGCTTCCGCTATCCCAAACGGCACTGGGACAAGCCCCTGCAGATCGGCCCCAACATTTTGCTGGACCGCGAGCGCTGCATCATGTGCTTCCGGTGCGTGCGCTTCTGCGAGGAGATCTCGCATCATCGCCAGCTGGGCGTGTTCCGGCGGGGGAATAATCAGGAGATCGGCACGTTCCCCGGTCAGCCCTTCGACAGCCGGTTCGCGGGCAACACCATCGAGCTCTGCCCCGTCGGCGCGCTGACCGGCGCTCCCACGCGGTTCTTCGGAAGGACCTGGGAGGTTGGCCACACCCCCAGCGTCTGCACGGGTTGTTCCACCGGATGCAACATCCGGGTGGACACGCGGCATGGCTCGGAGGTGGTGCGGCTGTGGAGCCGCGAGAACCCTGCCACGGATGACGGCTGGCTGTGCGACCCCGGCCGGTTCGGTTACGGTTTCGTCAACGAGGGCCGGCTGGAGGAGCCCCTGGTGGAGAGTGGGGGACAGTCGGTCTCGGCCACCTGGCAGCAGGCCATCGCGCGGGCCGGAGCCGTGCTGGAGCAGCACGCGAAGGCCGGTACACTGGGAATTCTGGCCTCGCCGCGGATGACCTCCGAGGAGCTTTTCTCCGTTTCGAAGCTCGCGCGGACGGTGCTGAAGGTGCCTCACCTGGACCATACCGCCCGCTACGTTCATCCCGCGGCCGTGGACCTGCGGGCGTTCGCGGCGTCGGCGGGCTTCACGCCGGGGACACTGCGCGATATTCAGGACGCCCGCCAGATCATCACCATTGGCGTGGATCTGAGCCGCGAGCAGCCGGTCACGGACCTGCGGGTCAAAAAGGCGGTCACGCAGCGAGGGGCTCATCTGGTGGTGGTGGACGCCGAAGAGCTGGAGCTCAGCGCGTTCTCCCGCCATACGGTTCTGTGGCAGCCAGGCGACGAGGCGGCGACGGTGATGTCGCTGGCCAACGCGGTGGCAAGCCCGTCCGAGGCGAACGGGATGCGGGCCGTCGGAGAGCTGCTCAGGCAGGAGGGCCCGAAGGTGGTCCTGCTGGGCTGGCGCATCGGCGAGAGTCCGGACGCGGGGCGCATCGGCGAGTCGCTTGCCGCGCTGGCTCAGGCTCTCGGGCCCGGGACGCGATGTGTCACCATCCTGCGCCACTGCAACTCGCGAGGGGCGCTGGATCTTGGAATCTATCCGGCGGAGGATCCCGTCAGTGGCCGCGGTATGAGCGGTGAGGAGATGCTGAGGGCGGCGTGCGAGGGCCGTATCCGGGCGCTGTGGCTTGTGGGCGAAGAGCCTCTGCAGGATGCCGATCCCGGTCTGGTCCGCAGGGCGATGGATAATCTGGAGGCTCTGGTATTCCAGGGTTGGAGTCTGCCTTCCTGGCTGGAGCGTGTTCCCGATGCCGCATTGCCCTCCACCACCTTCGCGGAGATGGACGGCACATTCACCAATACGCACGGCCGGGTGCAGCGGATCTTCCGGGCCATCCGGCCGAAAGGCAAGTCGCGGCCCGGATGGGACATCGTGAACGATCTGGCGCAGGCGCTGGGTCACCCGTTCGAGTCGAGGACGGTGGAGGCTGTCTTCGAAGAGATGTGCGCCGCAACGCCCGCATATCGCGGGCTTGCGTGGAACGCGCTCGGTGTCGCGGGGCGCGAGTCTCAGGCGGACAGCGCCGCGGCGGCCGCCGCGGCCGCACAGGGGTAGCGCCGCAGGAACCGACCGCGTGAAAGGCTGGTTGTAACAGGTGTTCGTAGAGTTCGTCAAAGGGCTCGGCATCACTCTGAGGCAGGTCTTCCGGAAGCCGACCACCGTTAACTATCCGGAGGAGAAGCGTCCACCTTCGGCGCGTGCCCGGTGGCGGCATAAGCTGCTGCGGCACGAAGACGGGCTGGAGCGCTGCATCGGGTGTTCCCTTTGCGCCGGGGCCTGCCCGGCCCACTGCATCAACGTGGTGGCGGCCGACAACACGGACGAAGACCGCAAGTCGCCCGGCGAGCGCTATGCCGCGGTCTATGAGATCAACATGCTCCGGTGCATCTTCTGCGGCTACTGTGAGGACGCGTGCCCGACGGGCGCCATAGTGCTGGGTCCGGATTACGAGCTGGCGGATTTCGACCGCGCAAGCTTCATCTACGGCAAGGATCGCCTGCTGGTCCCGGAGCCAGGGGAGGTCGCCCGCGTGAAGAAGCGCCTTGAGGAACGGGAGATAGGCTGAAGCGTCCCGGGAGGTGTTGGAAAGGTTTTGAAAGATGGCTATCACAAGGTCCAGGACGGCTGAAGAGGAACTGTTGCAGAAGATCCCGCGCGAGGAGCATCTGCAGATGTACCGGATGATGGTGCTCATCCGGCGCTTCGAGGAGATGGCCGGCAAGATGTACATGCAGGCGGCCATCGGAGGTTTCTGCCATCTGTACATCGGGCAGGAGGCGGTTGCGGTGGGCATCCAGTCGGCCCTCCGGCCAGATGACTACGTGATGGGCACCTACCGGGAGCACGGACAGATCCTGGCTGCCGGGTCGGACCCGAAGGCAGTAATGGCGGAGCTTTTCGGCAAGGTGACGGGAGTGTCCCGGGGCAAGGGCGGCTCCATGCACCTGTTCGACCGCGAAAAGAACTTTATGGGCGGCACTGCCATCGTCGGCGGCAACCTGCCCATCGCCGCCGGAGTGGGGTTCGCCATCAAATACCGCGGTGGCGAGCAGGTCTGCGTCTGCTACTTCGGAGACGGAGCCGTCAACGAGGGAGCCTTCCACGAGTCCCTCAACATCGCTGCCCTGTGGAAGCTTCCCGTGCTGTTCGTCTGCGAGAACAATCTGTACGGGATGGGCACTCAGGTGACCCGGGCATCCGCCGTTCCGGATCTTGAGCGCAGAGTCGTGGGTTACGGCATCGAAAGCGCCCAGGTGGACGGCATGGACCTGCTGGCCATCCGCAAGATTGCGGAGACCGCCATACAGGAGTGCCGCAGCGGGCGAGGCCCGTTCTTCATCGAAGCGAAGACCTACCGGTACCGCGGCCATTCCATGGCGGACCCGGCCACTTACCGGACCAAGGAGGAGGTGGAAGAGTGGCGTGTCAGGGATCCCATCACCAGATATGAGAAGCAGCTCCTGGGTGCGGGCATCCTGACCGACGACGATATTCAGAATGTCTCCCGCGAGGTGGATGAGATCGTGGAGGAATCAGTCCGCTTCTCGGAGGAGTCACCGTTGCCTGCTCCCCACGAGCTGTATACCGATGTCTACGCTGCGGAGATCTAGCCCGAAATGCCAGTCATCACTTACCGAGAAGCGTTGAATCAGGCTCTCCGCGAGGAGATGCGCCAGGATCCGGACGTGTTTATCGTCGGAGAAGAGGTGGCCGAGTATCAGGGGGCATACAAGGTCACCGAAGGGATGCTGGCCGAGTTCGGCCCGCAGCGTGTGGTGGACACACCCATTTCAGAGGAGGCCATCGCCGGCATCGGGGTGGGGGCTGCGCTTGCCGGCCTGAAGCCGGTCATCGAGATGATGACCGTCAACTTCTCGCTGCTCGCGCTGGACCAGATCGTCAACCATGCCGCCAAGTATCTCTACATGTCGGGCGGGCAGTATAACGTGCCGATGGTGATGCGGGCTCCCACGGGCGTCGGACTTCAGCTCGGAGCCCAGCACTCCCAGAATTTCGAGTCCTGGTTCGTTCACTGCCCGGGACTGAAGGTGGTGCTGCCGGCCACGCCTTACGACGCGAAGGGACTCCTGAAATCCTCCATCCGCGACCCGGACCCGGTCATCTTCCTGGAGCACGAGCTCATCTATCTGACGAAGGGCGAGGTGCCCGACGAGGATTATGTGGTGCCGCTGGGCGTCGCGGACATCAAGCGGAAGGGGACGGACGTTTCCATCATCTGCTACTCCCGGATGGCGCTTTTTGCGATGAAAGCCGCGGAGCGGCTGGAGGAGGAGGGCATCTCCGCGGAGGTGGTGGATCTGCGCACCCTGCGCCCGCTGGACGTGGATGCCGTCCTGGAGAGTGTCCGAAAGACCCATCGGGCGGTGGTCTGCGAGGAGGACTGGCCCATGTGCGGGATGGGGGCGGAACTGAGCGCCACCATTATGGAGGGGGCGTTCGACTACCTGGATGCTCCCGTCAAGCGCATATCGGGCGTGGACGTCCCGATGCCCTATGCCAAGAACCTGGAGAAGCTGGCTGTGCCGGGCGAGGAGGACATCTACCAGGCCTGCCGGCAGATCGTGGCGGGCGAGATCTGATGCAGAAGACTTCCGCGGACGGGTCAGGTATCGAGGCTCTGGGTGTGCGGGTGGTATCCGCCTCGCGCGGAGGCTGCGGCGGCTCCGCAGGCGGAGGCATTGCGCTCGGCGAGCGGCCGGACTGGATGCGTGCCAGGGCGGTGACCTTCGACGTCTTCGATCGTATGAAAGGGACGCTGGGATCCCTGCACACGGTGTGCGAATCGGCCCGCTGCCCGAATCTGGGGGAGTGCTGGCGTAGAGGGACCGCCACCTTCATGATCATGGGAGACATCTGCACGCGGTCTTGCCGGTTCTGCGCGGTCAAGACCGGCAGACCGGACGCGCTGGATCCCGACGAGCCCCGCAAGCTTGTCGAGGCCGCCCGGCAGATGGGACTGAGGCACGTGGTCATTACGTCCGTTGCGCGCGATGAGCTTCCGGATGGCGGCGCGGCGCACTTTGCCGCCTGCATCCGGGCCCTTTATGATGCGCTCCCCGGAGTCAGCGTGGAGGTCCTCACCCCCGATTTCAAGGGCCGTCCGGAGAGCGTGCGCACCGTCCTTGATGCTCGTCCCTCCGTGTTCAACCACAACCTTGAGACCGTCCCGCGCCTCACGAAACAGGTGCGCGTGCAGGCGCGCTATGACCGGTCGCTGGACGTGCTGAGGATGGCTTTCGAGATGGAGCCGGAGATCCCCACCAAGAGCGGCCTGATGCTGGGTCTTGGCGAGGAGATCGAAGAGGTGCTGGAGACGCTGCAGGACATGCGCCGGGTCGGCGTCAGCATCCTGACGCTTGGACAGTATCTGCGGCCCTCGAAAGACCATCTGCCGGTCGTTCGCTGGGTCTCGCCGGATGAGTTCGCGTGGCTGAAGGAGCAAGCGCTGGAGATGGGCTTCGTTCACGTGGAGAGCGGTCCCCTGGTGCGCAGCTCCTACCACGCCGAGCAGGCTGTCGGCGCCCCGCTGAAAGTCTGATCCTTTGCCTCAGCGGGATACGGGACGTTCCCGCCTGTTGCTTCCCGTTGCCGGCCAGACCGGATCCTCCAACGTCAGGGACTCCAGACAGAAGCGCCCTTCCGGGGTGCGGGCCAGCACGCAGGTGTAGTAAAGCCGCTCTCTCCGTCCACCGTCCGCCGCCGGAAGCAGCTCGACGAAGGAGTATACCGCATAGCGCCCGGCGCCCAGCCACTCCACACTATCCGGCGAAAACGGGGGAAACTGCGCCGGGCCTCCGCCCGGGATCTCCGGGCCCACGAAAGCCCTGCTGGCCAGAAAGGCTTCGCGTTGCTCCGAGAGGATGGCCGAGGCAAGCGCCGGATTATCCGAGGGTTCTCCGTAGAACCAGGCGCACAGCGCCACCAGCACGATCAGGATCGCGGCACCTGCCCCCCGCAGGATCCCGGGCCACGGTTCCCCGGCCCGCTCAATCCTGATCTCTCCCCCGGGGCTCAGATGGATCTCTCTGCGCCCCGTCTGTGCCCTGACCTGCATCATCGCTTCGGTCCTCCCACGCGGAAGTCCGGGAACGGGGCGTTCCCGTGAAGGTTAGACGCCCGCATCGGGACTGAATGTAACAGGCCGACTCGTTGTGCTCCTTTGGACTCAAATGGGCCGGGCCGGCGGGGGCGGGGCGCTTCCCGGTGCTGCGCCGCCGCTGAGGCGCTTCCGCCGCTGGAAGAAGAAATACAGGATCGCGCCGATAACGTGCACGAAGAGTATGATTAGCACCCAGATCAGCCGGGTGTTCCCTTCGTCACTTTCGTTCATCGCGCAGTCCACCAGCATCCAGAGCCAGAACCCGATCGCCGCCAGCGCCAGCAGACCGGCCACGACCGACGTGACCAGGATAAATGTTAGCATCGCCGCTTCTCCCGCTCCGGGGATCACCGTCGCACCTCCTTTCCGCCGAAAGCAAACCGGGGACGCTTCTCCTGCGTCCATCCGCTATGGTATCATACCGGCGCCATGAAGCTATTGCACTGGATCGCAGTTCTCCTTACCGGTATCCCTCTCGGAGCGTTTGCTTCGGCTGACGCAGGCTGGGTGGTGGCGTTCGAGGATTCCTTCGAGCGGCAGGAACTTGGCCCGGACTGGCATCTGCTGGGCGGCGAAGCAGATATCTCCGGCGGGCGCCTGCGCCTGCGCGGAGCCGGGGCCACGCTGATCTGCGCGCGGCCGTTCGCCGCGGATGTCACCCTGGAGTTCGAGGCGGAAGCAGACCCGGCAATGCCGCCCTGCGACCTCTCCGCCGGGCTGGCTGCGGGGGAGGAGCACGGATGGGGCTATCTGATCGCCTTCGGAGGCCAGAGCAACCGGGTGAATCAGATCCTGGGACCGGGAGTGCGGGTGGTTGACGAGAAGCCTCCCTTCCTCATCGAGCACGGGCGCCGATATCTGGTGCGTGCGCGCAAGGAGGGACGCGTGCTCTCGCTCTCAGTGGACGGCCGGGAGCTGCTGCGCGCGGAGACGGATGATCCGCTGGGGGGACCGGGCTTCGAGAGAGTGGCGCTCGTCACCTGGACCGGGATGCTGGTGGACCGGGTTCGAGTGCTGGAGCGCTCCATTCCGGCCCCGGGCACTCCCCGTTTCCCGGAACGCCTGTCCAACGTGCCGTTCTACCGCGATGGCTGCACGCTGCGCTTTGCGGGGGCTTCCGTTGCGCCTGCCGTGGGTACAGCCATTGAGGCGTACAATCAGGGCCGCATGGACGAAGCCCTGCGGCTCTTCTCCGGTCTGGAGGATCAGCTCCT
>JBBFLP010000002.1:0-32655 GCA_037478975.1 Armatimonadota bacterium | reverse complement strand
CCGCGTCCGGGCCTGGCGTTGAGACGGACAGGAGAGACAGTCGCCCCGGGACTCGTCAACAGGGAGAACAGGGGCATCAGCGCACCCGGAGACGGCCTCCATCAAGTCTTCTATGACGGTCACGTCCAACGAGGGCACCAGCGAGGAGGAATCGGTCCGGGCCGCGCAGCCCGTGGCCAGCACCAAGCCGCCGTCCCGGCGGCGCTTCAGCGCTCCGCGCAGGGCTGCGCGTCCGTCGCGGACGGCGTTGGCGGTGATGCTGCAGGTGTGAACAATTTGGACATCGGCGGGCTCTCCCCAGGGGACGACCTGATGCCCCGCCAGCCGCGCCTGCTCCGCCGCCCGCTCAGTCTCGTATTGATTGACCTTGCACCCGAAAGTGCAGAAGGAGATCTTCGCCATAGTTCTACGGCATGATACCCGGACGCAGGGGCTGGGGTCACTCCAGGATCAGGCCGTTGAAGCGGTTCATGGCGATGTGCAGACCCTCCTGAACGGCGCAGTCCAGGCAATCCGCGGCGGTCTCGATGACGTCCTCCACCAGTCTTCGCTCGCTGCGATGGAAACGGCCCAGCACGTGATCCCTCACATCCTGCCGGTTGTTGCCCTCCCCCACCCCCACACGCAACCGGGGAAAATCCTGAGAGCGGATGCAGGCGATAATGGACTCCAGCCCGTGATGCCCACCCGCGCTGCCGGACGGCCGCAGCCGGATGCGTCCGAGGGGAAGATTGATGTCGTCACAGACCACCAGCATGTCGGCGGCTGCGGCCCTGGTCCGCAGGAGCAGTTCCCGCACCGCCTCGCCGCTCAGATTCATGAATGTCTGAGGCTTGGCCAGCAGGAACTCCTCGCCCCTGATCCGGAGATCGGCGACCAACGAGCGGCACCAGCGCCGGCGCAGACGGGCTCCGTGCCTGCGTGCAAAGCGGTCCACCACTTCAAAACCGATGTTGTGGCGGGTTCCGGCGTAACGGATACCAGGATTTCCCAGCCCGACGATGAGCCTCACTGTCCGCTTTCGAACACCACCCCGTCGAACATCTCACTGACGGAGCGGTCCAGGTGGATGCGCCGGACCGCCTCCGCAAGCATCGGGGCGACGGAAAGCACCACGATCTTCCCGTTCTTCTTGTGCTCGGGAAGCGGGATGGTATCGGTCACTACGACCTTTTCGAATGGACTGGCCTCCAGCCGCGCCACGGCATCGCCTGAGAGGACGGGGTGCGTGCAGCACGCATAAAGACGCTTCGCACCTCTCTCCCGGAGAGCCTCGGCCCCGCTGCAGATGGAACCGGCTGTGTCTATCATGTCGTCCACCATCACGCAGACGCGGCCTTCCACGTCACCGATGATCTCTTTGACCTCCGTCTTGTTGGGCTCCGGGCGGCGCTTGACCACGATGACGATCTGGGCATTCAGCATCTCCGCCAGAGCACGGGCCCGGGGCACTCCACCCACATCCGGCGAGACCACCGCCAGCGGACCGTCCTTCGGGACGTTCTGACGCACCCAGTCCGCGATGAGCGGGGCGGCCATGAGATGGTCCACCGGCATATCGAAGAACCCCTGGATCTGTCCGGCATGAAGATCCACGGCAAGAACCCGGTGCGCGCCAGCGTTGGTGATCATGTTGGCTATGAGCCGGGCCGTGACGGGCTCGCGGGGCTTGATCTTCTTGTCCTGCCGGGCGTAACCGTAATAGGGAAGCACAGCCGTGATGCGGCGGGCAGAGGCGCGGCGGAAGGCGTCAATGAGAATGATGAGCTCCATGATGGAGTCGTTGACGGGGTGGCAGGTGGGCTGGACGATGAAGACATCCATCCCCCGAACGCTCTCCTCCACCTTCACACAGATCTCGCCGTCCGAGAAGCTCTTGACGATCAGCCGGCCGGTGGAGACGCCCAGATGCGCCGCGATATCTTCCGCCAGCCGCGGGTTGGCGTTCCCCGAAAAAATGCGCAATGTGGAAAGGTCCAATCCTGCTACTCCTCCGATCGCTCGCGCCGCCGTCTGGCCCACCCTTCTTTGATGATCTGCTGCGCCCTGCCCAGCGCCAGCGCGTCCGGGGGAACGTCTTTCGTGATGACTGACCCCGACCCGATGAACGCCCCGTCGCCCACAGTGACGGGAGCGTTCAGAGTGGTGTGGCTCCCCACGAACGCCCCCGCCCCGATCACGGTGCGGTGCTTCCGCCGCCCGTCGTAGTTGCACGTGATGGTGCCCGCCCCGATATTGGTGTGCGCGCCGACTTCGGCATCCCCGATGTAAGTCATATGGGCGATGGACACCCCTTCGTGGATGACACTGTTCTTTATCTCGACGAAGTCGCCGATTATGACATTCTCGCCCAGTCTGGACCCCGGTCTGAGCCGCGAATACGGCCCCACCCGGGTTCCCCGCCCAACCTCCGCCTCCACGGCCACAGAGGCCTCGAACGTGACATCATTCTCCAGCACAGAGTCCACAATGTGGCTATGAGGGCCGATTACGCATCCGCTCCCGATACGCGTCCGCCCCTCGATGACGCACCCGGGATAGATGACCGTATCCTGCCCGATCTCCACGTCCACGTCCACGTGGACAGAGGCAGGATCGAGCATCGTGACTCCGTCCAGCATAAGCCGGCGGCGGATGCGGTCACGGAGCACGGCGGTGGCATCCGCAAGCTCCACGCGCGTATTGATGCCCATCACTTCGCTGGCATCCTCCACCACGGTTGCCGAAACGGGCAACCCTTCGGACCGGAAGATGCCTATAACGTCCGTCAGGTAGTACTCCTGCTGCCGGTTCTCCGGAGAGAGTCTCCGCAGCGCCGGAAAGAGACGGCGGGCATCGAAGGCATAGATGCTGGTGCAGATCTCCCGGATGGCCAGAATCCCGGGAGGGGCGTCTTTGGCCTCCACGATGCGCTCCACGTCTCCCGCTGGCGAGCGCACAATGCGGCCGTACATCGCGGGATCCTGCATCTCAGCCGTCAGGAGGGAGGCGGCGCAGCCGCGGCTTTCGCAGTCCTCCATCATCCTGGCGATGGATCCGGGGCGTATGAGCGGTGTGTCGGCCGGCAGGACCGCCAGAATGCCCTCGAAGCCCTGCAAAGCCTGCTCCGCGCACATCACAGCGTGCCCGGTGCCGAGCTGGCGGTCCTGCGTGACGTATTCGACGCTATCCCCCAGCGTCTGCCGGACGGCATCCGCCTCGTGGCCGACCACGACGATGACGCGCTCCAGCCCCGCATCCCGGCACGCCTGGATGACGTGCATCGCCACCGGCCTGCCGCACAGCGGATGGACCGCCTTCGGCAGCCGGCTCTTCATCCGCGTGCTTTTGCCCGCGGCCATGATCAGGGCCGCTCGGTGGGTCTGAGGTCTCACTGGCTCCTCGGTGGCGATGCGCTGCGCCGCCGGAGGGAAGGCTGGCAACGCAAAATGAGCTCCCGGGCAAGGATTCGAACCTCGATAAGCAGAACCAAAATCTGCTGTCCTGCCATTAGACGACCCGGGAACACCGTCATGATAGTTTCGCGCGGCCGGGCATGTCAACCGGAGGGGCTTCCCGGAGAAGTGAAGCCGCCCGGACGAGAGGGAGCGGGAGACTCTGCTATGAGACCTGTCACGCTGGACAAAGGGGAGTATCGCGACCGGGTGCAAGCCTGCTGGCTTGGCAAGAATATTGGCGGCACACTCGGGGCGCCCTTCGAGGGTCAGATGAAGGTGCTGGACCTGGAGTATTTCGACCCGGTTCCCACCGAGGCCGCCGCCAACGACGATCTGGACCTGCAGCTGGTCTGGCTGAAGATGCTGGAAGAGCGCGGGGTAACGCCCCGGCTGGCGGACTTCGCCGACTACTGGCTGAAGCATCTGGCTCCCTATCCGTGGGACGAGTACGGCTTCTGCCTGCGCAATCTCTCCCGCGGGCTGCGCCCGCCCGTCTCGGGATGGTTCGAGAACGACTTCATTGACCAGATGGGCTCGCCCATCCGGAGCGAGATCTGGGCGTGCATCGCGCCAGGAAATCCCCAGCTGGCAGCCGAGCTGGCCTGGAAAGACGCCGTACTGGACCACGCCGGCGGCGAGGGGGTATACGGCGAGATGTTTCTGGCGGCGCTGGAAAGCGCGGCCTTCGTGGAATCCGACCCGAAAGCGCTGATCCATATCGGGCTGCAGATGATCCCGGGACACTGCGCCATCGCCCGCAGCGTGAGCGCAGCGCTCTGGTGTCACACGAACGGCGTCCCGTGGGGCGAGGCTCGCGAGCGCATCCTCCGGCGCTTCGGACACTCCCATCCCTGCCATGCCCCGCAGAACCTGGCCTTCATCATCCTGGGCTGGCTGTACGGCGAAAGCTTCGGCGACCGGCTCTGCAAGGCCGTCAACTGCGGATACGACACGGACTGTACGGGCGCGACTCTGGGCTCCATCCTGGGGATCCTGAACGGCACGGAGGGCATTCCCGCGGAGTGGAAGGATCCTGTGGGGGAACGGATCGTGCTTCACAAGTTCACCAGAGGGCTCAGCGGCCCGAAGACCGTAAGCGAACTGACCGAGCGCACTGTCGCCCTAGCTGAGCGGCTGATGGCCGAGCGGGGAGGCACGGTGGAGTTCGGGGAGAAGACCTCCGTGCGGGGCAACCGGCTGGCGGGGCTGAGCAGGAACGAACGCGCGCGCCGGATGCTGGAGCGCGACTACGACGCCACCACCCTGCCAGCCTCGCGCAACGTGGAGATCACCCTGCACTATATGGGAGGACCGGTCATCCGTCCGCGGCTGCCGAAGCTGGTAGGTGTGAGCGTGGAGCAGGAAGGGCATCCCATCTCCGCCAAAATCGAACTGGTGGCGCCCAAGGGGTGGAAGGTGAGCCTGGACGGCAGCCGCGGCACGCAGGCGCTGTTCACCCTGTCCTCGGACGATGTGCAGGATCGCAACAGGCTCAGAGTACGCTTCCAGACCGAGAGCGAGGGAGGGCAGGCCGACTTTACACTGCTGGGCCCGGGTGAGGCCTCCGGGGTGGGCCCCGCCGTGTGGGTGGAAACGTGCAAAGGCTGCGGGGCACGGGTGGAAGCCTGTCTGTGTCGCCCGTGAAGCACCGGCAGGGAACCCGCAGGGCTGTCCCGAAGTCCATTGACAGGGCGAAAGGCGCGCTGTATATTCCGACCGGGAGCAGCCGGTGCGCTCCGGCTGCCGATAATGGATATGCCGTCCGGAGCGCGAAACGCGCGCTGCGGAAGAGGAGTGGCGATGGTTGACAGATTGCGATCCAGGTGGCTGGCGCTGGGCGCTGCGGCCATAGTGGCCGTAGCGGCCGGTATCGGCGCGGTCCGGCTGATGGCGCAGCAGCAAACGCCGCCGGCCGGACAGCCAGATGGCGGCGCGGCTCCGGTAGCGCAGCCTGCGGCAGCGACAGACAACCCCGCTGACCCGGCCCGCAAGATCAGCTTCGCGGAAGCGCCTCGCGGACCGGTGACCGTGGTCCGCAAACGCGCCGGTGAACACGTGGTCACCTACCTGCGCTTCACCACCACCGCCGGCAGGCCGTATATTGTGGAGATGCCGGCCGAGATGGCCAAGGATCCCCGCAGCCGGGACGACTGGATCACACTGTTCAGCGCATACGGGCGCGACCCCATCGCCGACGCCGACACCCGGGCGCTGCAGGGACTGCCCCTGGTGGACAACTACTCCGTATGGATGGCCGCGCGTGTCGCCCACCAGTCTCTCAAAGTCACCACGACGCGCGACCGGCTGAGCCGCCTGGTGCAGAGAATGAACCAGTGGTCGGCGGTGCATCAGGAGGCGCGGGACAACGGCGACAGAATCAAGGCCCGCGCCGCCTGGCGGGTCATCGAGGGAGCGAAGTATGACACCAAGAACGCGCTCCGGGAGCTGGCTCGCGAGAAGCTGACCCTGGGCAAACTGTTCACCGAGGCGGGGCAGTTCCAGCAGGCCCGCACGCAATATGAGCAGACCATCGCGCTGAACGTTTGGCCTTACAGCGCCGAAGCGGTCGCGAAGCTGAGAGCCATTGAGGGAGCTACGGTCGCGACAGCGGCCATCACGAACGCCTCCATTGTGGGTACTCAGCGGATGGGAATGAGCGACCTCTACCAGGCGGCGGTCAGGGCCACAGGAACCACCCCCTGATCTCCGGTAAGATTCTGCCAAGAAACGGGAGGCCCGGCGGACGGAAATCCCCCGGGCCTTCGTCTTCATTCAACTTTTGACCGATCAGCGAATCAGGTAGCAGGCCTCCGGCAGTGTGGGGGCCGTGTAGCGGATAGTTCTGGGGCTGATGAGCTCCACGCCAGGCCCGGTGGGAATGGCATCCGTGTGCGAGTTGCGGATGTAGTCCACCTCTATTGAAACGGGAGTCTCCACCTTGAAAGGCGTGGCGGCATCGGCCAGGGCGACAGCCTGACTGGCCTGGGCGCGGATCTCCGCCCGAGCGTGCCGTGGAGGCAGCATTTTCGCGCTGTAGCGTCCCAGCCCCTGCTTTACACACGCCAGCGCCACCTTATCCCCCAGGAACTGGCGAGCCTCGTCGCAGGCTGCCTGATCGCCCGTGACCAGCGTGACCGGCACGCCAAAGGACCCGGCGAAAGCGGCCATCAGGCCGATCTCACCGGTCTCCCGTCCGTTCAGGCGGCAACGGTGCCAGCGTGCCGTGGACCAGGTGTGCTCCAGCACCGCCCGCTGCGTCCCCGCCATGGCATGCATCCCCACCATCAGCATGCAGTGGAAGCTGGAGTCCAGCCCGGTGAGATACCAGCCGCGGGGCGAGCCGAGGATGTATTCCGCTCCCTCGTGAAGCTCCTCGTACACCAGGTTATAGAGCGAGTTTGCGCCGTGGCCGTCCAGCACCACCACTTCGGAAGCACCCGCGTCCAGCGCTCCCTGCACGGCGGCGTTCACGTCCGCTGTCATCCAACGGCGCGCCTGCTCATACTGAGGGGTTCCCGCCGAGGTATGCTCCTCCAGGCAGACACCCGAGATCCCTTCCATATCCACCAGAATGAAGACTTTCAAGACGATCTCCTCCGAACGTCGCCTCCGCCGGTCTGCATAGCGTGCGGAGGTCAGCGGGACTCTTCCCGGATGAGGCGCTCCAGGGCAGCCAGCAGACGGGGCGCAACACCGGCCGCATCCTCCGGCGCAAACGGTTTTCCTTGAAACTCTCCCAACGGATGCAGACCCCGCACACTGCTGGAGGCAAGAGCGCACTCCGCCTCTGCGAGCGCCCGCGGGAGGAATTCCCCTTCGATGGCCGGGATACCTTCCCGCACGGCCGCATCCAACACCGCAGAACGCATGACTCCCGGCAGCGCCCCGCAGCGCAGCGAAGGTGTGTGCAATTCCCCTCCGCTGACCCAGAACAGGTTACTGGTGGAGCATTCGGACACCCATCCGGCCCTGCAGAGCATCACGGCTTCGCGAAAGCCGCGCCTCTGAGCTTCCTGAAGCGCCAGAACGGAGGGAAGATAGTTGCACGTCTTGACGGTGGAGAGCGGGGAGGTCTCATCACGCGTGACGGACGTCAGACAGGCCGTCAGCGGCGGCTCCCGGGGCGAGGACTGGAATGGCGTAGCGAGGATGGTCATCTGCGGACTGCCCGCCGTCTGAAGGCCTCGCCAGCCTGTCCCCCGTGAGACGGTAAGGCGGAAAACCACGTCCCGGCAGCCGAGCAGATCGAATGCCCCGGCGGCAGCGGCGCGGATGCCCTCCTCTTCCGGAACGAACTCGATGCCCAGAAGCTCCAGCCCCCGGCGCAGCCGGGCCATATGCCGGTCCAGCCGGAAGAACCGCCCGGACTGGCTTCGGAACGTCTCGAAGACACCGTCACCGTAGAGGTAGCAGCGGTCCAGAGGTGACACCAGTCCGGCACCCGCCGGCAGCCACTCCCCGTCCAGCCAGACCAGTGTCTGCGAAAACCCGTCAAGCATCGGAGATCCCCAGCGCCCGTTTCATCGCGGCCGCCTTGGCCTCCGTTTCTCTCAGCTCCGTCTCCGGATCCGAATCCGCAACGATGCCGCCTCCTGCACTGAAGATGGCTGTCCCTCCGCAAAACCAGACCACCCGGATGGCCATGGCCAGCGCACAGTGACCCGTGACCGAAAGATAGCCCAGCGCACCCGTATACGGTCCGCGGGGAACAGGCTCAAGCTCACGGATCACGTGGCAGGAGCGGATCTTGGGAGCTCCTGTGATGGAACCGCCCGGGAACAGGGCATCCAGCGCGTCCAGCGCATCCAGTCCGGGGCGCAGGATACCCTCCACCGTGGAGACCAGATGGAACACCGTGGGATGGATCTCCGTCCGGCACAACTCGCTCACACGCACGGAGCCTGTCTGGCAGACCTTCCCTAAGTCGTGCCGTACGAGATCTACGATCATGACGTTCTCCGCCCGGTCCTTGGGACTGGAAGCCAGCTCGCGGGCCAGACGCACATCCTCCGCGTGTGAAGCTCCGCGCGGCCGTGTCCCTTTGATGGGGCGCGAGACGGCCCTGCGGGCGATGGGATCGTATTCCAGAAAAAGCTCCGGACTGCTGCTGACAAGCGTCCCAGCGGACGACGACAGAAACGCGGCGTAAGGGGCGGGAGAGTTCTCCCGCAAGCGTATCAACGTGGAGGCCGGGTCCGGAGCCGGGTCTAAACGGAACTGACGGGACAGGTTGACCTGATAGATCTCTCCGGCGCGGATCCGCTCCTTTGCCTCTTCCACAGCGGCCATAAAACGCTCCGGGGGTAGACAGTCCGTCACCCGCCCGGCCGGAGCAGGCAAAGGAGCAGGCGTGGCCCCTCCGCCTTCCGTCGCGGGAAGGTCAATCCCACCGTCGCCGAAGCTCACCCGCCACCGGCGACGCTCCATCAAGTCGAAGGCATCCAGGGTGTCATAAAAGGCAAAGGAGGCCAGCGGCGTTCCGGGCAGCGGTTCCGCGCGTACCGGAATGCGGTCGAACTCCGGGGCCAGTTCGTAACCCAGCCAACCGATCCACCCGCCGGCAAAGGGAGGGATATTACGCGGCGCGCCCGGAGACGCTGCAGGCAACCGCCGTCTGAGCGCCTCCCGCCAGTCCGGCTCCACCTGCCAGCAGCTCTCGCCCCTGCGCCGCGAAACCGTTGCATCCCGGCGGACCTCCAGCGTCTCGGCGGGGTCCAGTGCCAGATAAGTCCAGCGCGATGCGGTGTGCCCCCGCAAAGCGGAGTCCAGGAAGGCCACCCCTTCCCGGTCACGCACGGCCCAGAACGCCCGCACCGGATCCACCCAGTCCAGCTCCTGCAGACGGATGGATGTGCTCACCGCAGGTGCACCCGGGGGACGCGCGCCGTGACCTGACACGTCAGTTCGTAGGGAATGGTACCCAGCCGCCAGGCCAGCTCATCGCACCGCAGCACAGACTCTCGCTGCACACCCCAGAAGACTGCCTCCTCCCCCACGCGGACGCCGGGAATGTCCGTCACGTCCAGCATTGTCATATCCATACACACACGCCCTGCGATAGGCGCCTCCATCCCCCGCACCAGCGCGAAGCCGTTATTGGAGAGCCGCCGGGGCAGTCCGTCCCCGTAGCCGATGCTGACGGTGGCGATCCGCGAAGGCCGCTTCGCCACCCAGGTCCTGCCGTAGCTGACGGTGGACCCCGCGGGAACGTCTTTCAAAAAAACAATGCGCGCCGCCAGCGTCATCACCGGCCGAAGCTGCGCCGAGGGCGCCGCTCCCGGTCCGGGATAGCTGCCGTAGAGCATGATGCCGGGCCGGACCGCGTCGAAACGGCCCTCCGGCAGCCCGAGGATGGCCCCGCTATTTGCCGCGTGCCGGAGCAGCGGACGGCCGATCGCCCGGATGACATCATCACATATCCGGGCGAAGCGCGCGGTCTGTTCGCGGGAGAAAGAGAGGTCCTTCTCGTCCGAGCACGGGTAATGGGTCATGATGCCCCGGAGCCGTATCCCCGGCAGGGCATCCAGAGCAAGGGCTGTCTCAACCGCCTGCTCCGGGCGCACTCCCAGGCGCCCCATGCCCGTGTCCACCTTCAGGTGAACATCCACCACCTTCCCGGCAGAAGCGGCCGCACGGGAAAGATCCGAAGCGAACGCGAGATCGCAGACGACGGTCTCCGATGAGGTCTCCAGGAGGGCGGCAATCTCACCCGGAAGCAGCGCGCCGAGCACCAGGCGGGGGATGTGCGGACAGGCTGAAGCCAGCAGCGCGGCCTCCCCCACCGTGGCCACGCAGAAACCTTCCACGCGTTCTTCCTGCAGCGCTAGCGCCACCGGAACCAGACCGTGGCCGTAGGCGTCGGCCTTCACGGCGGGCCATATCTGCACCCCGGGCCCGGCAAGACGGCGCGCTTCGCGCAGGTTGTGGCGCAGAGAACCAAGGTCCACCCTCGCCACCGCCCTGAATGATCCTTCCGCCACCGCCGCCGTCACCCTTCCGCCCGTGCCACGGGGTTGCGCAGCAGCCCGACACCCTCCACGAACACCTCCACCACATCCCCCGGCGCCAGAGGTCCTACGCCTTCCGGCGTCCCCAGCGCGATGACGTCTCCGGGAGACAGCGTGATATAGCGTGAGATGAACGCGATGATCCTGTCCGGAGGAAAGAGCATGTCCCTGGCGTCACCCTGCTGACGCAGATCGCCGTTCACCCGGCACTCGATCCGCCCGGCCAGCGGCCACGGCATCTCATCGGCGGTGACCAGCCATGGGCCGATCGGCCCGAAGGTGTCCATCCCCTTGGAACGGAGCCAAGGATGACCGCGCCCGGCGTCCTGGCGCTGAAGATCCCGCGCGGTCAGATCGTTGAAGCAGGTGTAGCCTGCGATGAACTCCCGCGCACGCTCCACAGGGATATCGCGTCCGCCCCGCCCCAGGACGATCGCCACTTCGGCTTCGTGATCCACCCGCCCGACGGACTCCGGGCAACGCACCTCGTGTCCATGTCCGATCAGGCTGGAGACGGCCTTGGCAAAGATGATCGGCTCCTCCGGCGCTTCGTGGCCTCCCTCGCGCGCGTGGGAGGCGAAATTGCGGCCGACGGCCAGAACCTGCCGCGGCCGGTCTACCGGTGGCTGGAAATCCACTTCGGCCAACGCGGGGCAGGCCATCCCCAGCCGCAGTTCCCCGGCCAGACGCTCAATGGCCAGGGCGACGTGCGGAGCCAGCCAGCCCGCCTCGATCCAGGCGCAAACAGAAGAAGCCTCTGAGGGAGCGGGCATTCCCAGACGGCGTGCGAGCAAGGGCACCAGTTCCGTCAGGTCCACCACCCGGTCCTGCAGCACGCAGCCAATCGCGGGAGGTCCCCCGTCTTTCCTGAACAGGGCCAGCTTCACCGGTCCACAAGCTCTCCGTGATACTTCTGCACCTTCGCCACCGCTTCCACGATGCTGTCCATATCCGATTTCGTCCCCAGCAGCACCGACTGATGCAGCCACATCAGCCGGTTGTCGCACAGATCCTCGCAGACCGGGCAGCTGACGCTGGTGTAGTCTATTTCGCGCTTCACGTGACGGCAGGCAAACGGGCAGGAGCCCGGCTGAATGCCGGTGAACAGCTTCTCGCGATACAGCGGAGCGTAACCTCCGGAGACCGGAACACCTTCAGCCGAAATGGCCTCCACAATCCGGGACTTGGGCAGGTCGCCGAACGCCTTAGGATCCACCTTGAAGATGAACAGGTGCCAGGCGTGGGAAGTGACAGGCTTCGGCCGGGCCTGACATGACACCCCCGGCACCTGATTCAGCTTCTCGGCAAGATACGCCGCGTTCTCCTCCCGCCGCTTCATCTGGGCGGGCACGCGCGGGAGCTGAGCCAGGAGCACCGCCGCCTGCCACTCGGTCATCCTGTAGTTGGACCCGATGTTGCGGTGCTCGTACCACCGTCCGCCGGGGATGCGGCCGACATTGTGGATGGACCAGCATTTCTCAAAAATGTCCCGGTCGTTGGTGACGATCATCCCGCCTTCCCCGGCCGTCATGTTCTTGCTGGACTGGAAGCTGAATGCTCCTACGTGTCCGATGGATCCGACCCTCTGGCCGGCCCACTCCGCACCGTGCGCCTGAGCGCAGTCCTCGATGACGAACAGCCCGTGCCGCTCCGCCACCTGGAGGATGGCGTCCATGTCGCAGGGCATCCCACCGATGTGCACGGCCATGATGGCCTTCGTCTGAGGAGTGATGGCTGCCTCGATCTTTTCCGGATCCAGGCAAAAAGTGTCGGGGTGGATGTCTGCAAACACGGGGATGGCGTTGTTGAGGACCACGGCCGTGGCCGAGGCGATGAACGTGTACGGAGGCAGGATGACCTCGTCCCCGAAGCTGATGCCGAGCGCCCGGATGGCGATCTCCAGCGCCGCCGTGCCATTCGTTACCGAGACGGCATACTCGCACTGCTGGAACGCGGCAAACTGCTCCTCGAAGCGCGGGACCACTCTCTGCTCCACCCCGCCCCACTGTCCGCTTTCCAGCACGTCCAGAACCGCGCGCCGCTCCTCCTCACCGAACACCGGCCAGCCGTGGAATGGCTCGCGCCTTGTCTTCTCGCCCCCGCAAACCGCCAGATGCGCCATTTTGAGCCCTGTCACCCTTTCAAAACGAGAATGGCCCCCGGCCCGCCTCCGCTCTGATTTCAGGCGCAGCGCCGGAGAGCCATCTGCCTGGTCACTAGAACAGCGGCGGAAGTGCTGCCCCTTAGATGCTCCTGCCCACCGCCGACGCCACAGCCCGCAGCGACTCCATCAGCTCCGCGAAGCGGTCCGGATGCAGGGATTGCATTCCGTCGCTGAGAGCATGCTGCGGGTCGTTGTGGACCTCGATCATCAACCCGTCCGCCCCGCTGGCCACCCCTGCCCGGGCGATGGCCGGCACCAGCTTCCAGTCCCCGGTGGAGTGGCTGGGATCAAGCACCACAGGCAGATGAGTCCAGTTCTTCAGCACCGGGATGGCGTTGATGTCCGTGGTGTTCCTTGTGGAATCCTCGAACGTCGTGATGCCGCGCTCGCACAGGATGACGGAATGGTTCCCTTCGCTGAGGATATACTCAGCCGACATCAGAAGGTCCTTCACCTTCGAACCCATTCCGCGCTTCAACAGCACGGCCCTGCCGGAGCTGCCCACCCGCTTCAGCAGAGAGTAGTTCTGCATGTTGCGGGCGCCGATCTGCAGCACGTCGGCGTACCGTTCCACCAGATCCACCTCATGGGGATCCATCACCTCGGTGACGATGGGAAGACCGGTCTCCTCCCGCGCCCGCGCAAGGATCTTGAGCCCCTCCTCGCCCAGCCCCTGAAAACTGTACGGGGAAGTGCGGGGCTTGAACGCCCCGCCACGAAGCATTTTCGCCCCGGCCGCCTTCACCGCGCGAGCGACCCCGATGGTCTGCTCCTCGTTCTCCACGCTGCACGGGCCGGCCATCACCACCACCTCCGGGCCGCCGATCTTCACCCCGCACACGTCAATGACCGAGTCTTCGGGATGATAGGTGCGGGATGCAAGCTTCCAGAGCTCCGAGATCAGCTCCACCCGGTCCACGTCCGGCATGATGGAGAAGCGCTCCACCAGGTCCGCCTTCCGCAGGCCCATCTCGCCCAGAACGGCGATGACCTTGCGCTCGACCCCCGGGTTCAGAAACGGCCGCAGTCCGAGGGAGCGGATGGCATCCTCGACGGCCTTGATGCTCTCCGGCCTGGCGGCCGGGTTCATGATAATGATCAATGCTTCCGGCTACTCCTCTCCCGCACCCCCGGAGCTGCCGGACACCGCTACGGACACTCTGGACGGGCGGATGACCTCGGATGCCAGGGTGTAACCCTTCTGCAACTCGTGGACGATGGTATTCTCCGGATGCTCCGAGTCCTCCACACGCATCACGGCCTCGTGCATGGAGGGATCGAATTCGCGCCCGACCGCCTCGATGGGCTGGACTCCTTCGCTCTCCAGCACGCTCATAAGCTTGCGCAGCGTCATCACCAGCCCGTCCCGCAGCGCCTCGAAGCTCTGCGACTCCTCCGCGGAGGTCAGCGCGCGCTCGAAATCATCAATAATGGGCAGGATCTTGAGCACCAGCTCGCGCGTGGCGAACTGGCGGGCCCGGGCTTCCTGCTCCGCCACCCGCTTCTTGTAGTTCGCGAAGTCCGCCAGAGCGCGCAGGTAGCGCTGATGCTCCTCCTCCACCCGCGCGCGCTCCGCTTCAAGCTGAGCGAGAAGGTCGCTGGAGTCCGCCGCACTCGCGGCGTCCTCAAGGGTGTCCTCCGTGCTCAGACCCTCTCTGGCCTGGCCGGTCTGCTCCACCTGCTCAAGCTCATCAAGCTCTTCCGATCTTCTCGTCATTGCTTTCCGCTACTCCGTTCGTGGCGGCGCTCGATGCGCCGCCTCAGTATTGTGGCATGTTTGCGGGGATTTCCACCCGGAGGCACGATCGCCCATCTGCATTGTACCCCTCCTTCGAGGGAGCAGGCCAAGTGCGACGGCAACAGCCCCGGAGGCAGCAAAGGAAAGCGAGCTCCGGCGGGCAGGAAGCCACCCGGCGGAATCAGGCAGGCAGGAGGGCATCCAGAGCGGACGAGAGTGCCCGCGCCGCCAGCCCGACGGCGCTCACGGAGCGGTCATAATCCATCCGGGTGGGTCCGCAGACTCCGATGCTGCCCCGCACGCCGCTCCAGGAGCCGTAGGACGCCGCCACCAGACTGCAGGAGCGCATGACCTCGATGGGATTCTCCCCTCCAATGACCACCTGGGGCTTCTCCCCGGCGCCAGCGGCCAGCAGGAGCTGGCCCATTGTCCTCTCGTCCTCCAGCACGGACAGCACAAGCTCCAGGCCCGGCTGCTCCCGGAACTCCGGCTGCCTCACGAAGTAGCCGGTGCCATCGACGATGACCTCGGGCAGGCTTACATCGCGCGCAGCGTGCTCCAGGAACTCCCGTACCCGCCCCCCCAGTACTGTGGCGGGGCCGGGCTGGAGGTCCGCCTGACAGGTTCCGTTCAGGATATCCTCGGACGTGCGGTTGAGATAGGCCGTGCAGACCGCTTTCCGCACCTGCCCCAGAAGGGCTCCCCCGACCGGCGCATCCAGAACTGCCTGCCGCGCCTGGCCGTTGGACCAGACGCTCAGAGCAAGGATCCTGCCCCCGGAAATCTCCTGAAGGTCAAGATACTTCAGTTTGATGCCTGAAGCGAGCGGCGTTGTGGCCAGGGCGGTCAGGTGGGTGACGGCAGAAAGCATCCGGCAGGTCGCGGCGATCAGGTCATCCACCGCCGTATGCTCCCGCATCAGTCCGGTCTCCATAGGCGGCAGCTGACGCACGGCCTGAGGATCGCGGGGCATCAGGCGATCCACATAGTAACGGTAGCCCAGATCCGATGGGATGCGGCCCGCGCTGGTATGGGGCTGCAGGAGGTAGCCCATCTCCGACATGGCCGCCATTTCGTTCCGCACGGTGGCCGACTTGACGCCGAGGCCCGAGCTGGAGCTGATGTAATCCGAAGACACCGGCTCCGCCGTCGCCACGTACTTCCGCACGACCACACGGAGAATCTGCTGCTTGCGCTGGTCCATCTGCATCCTGGAGACCAAAACCGGCGAAAACAGGAAGAGAAACTGCGAAGAGACGGACATGCCGCGGAGATCCCCGCACATGCCCCGCAAACCCATTTTAGCAGTCGGCCCTTGCGAGTGTCAATCGGAATCAGTCTATGCTAGAAGCGCACCAGGCTGTGAACGGGATAGCCCTCCAACCGGCTTCTGCCCTTGAGGAACTCAAGCTCTATGAAGAAAAGAAAGCCCGCCGGAGTGCCTCCCAGACGCTGCACCATCCGGCCTGCGGCAGCGGCTGTACCGCCGGTGGCCAACAGATCGTCCACCACGACCACGCGTTCGCCCTGACGGACAGCATCGCTGTGAAGCTCCAGCACGTTGGTGCCATACTCCAGAGCATATTCTTCCCGGATCTTCTCGGCGGGAAGCTTGCCCTCCTTCCGGGCCAGCGCAAAGCCCAGACCGAGTTCCAGCGCGATGGGCGCCCCCATCAGGAACCCGCGGGACTCGATACCCAGAATGCGGTCCGGCCTGAGCTGACGGGCCAGCTCCACCAGCCGGTCCACCACCTCCCGGAATGCATCGGCGTCCGCGAGTACGGGCGTAATGTCGCGGAACAATACCCCCTTCTGGGGGAAGTCCGGAATCGAGCGGATGAGGGACTCGGCCCTCAACGGCGCACTGTTCTCCATTGTCTGCCTACCTCTGCCATACTCACCACGCATCCAACAGGCGACTACGCCCCCGGCGCGAAAAGATCCCGGATGGCGCGCACATAATCCCCCTGAAGGATGCCCTTCTCTGTAACGATGGCGCTCACCAGATCAGCCGGGGTGACATCGAAGGCGGGGTTGAACACCCGCGCTCCCGGCGGGGGCGCTTCCAGTCCGGCGGGTTCCAGCACCTCCAGGGCGTCGCGTTCCTCGATGGGAATGGACTGGCCTGACGGGCAAGAAAGGTCGAAGGTGGAGGTGGGAGCGGCAACGTAGAACGGCACTCCGTGAGCGCGGGCGCATACCGCCACGCTGTAGGTGCCGATCTTGTTCGCGACGTCCCCGTTAGCGGCGATCCGGTCGGCACCCACGATGACCAGATCAATCTGTCCCGACTTCATGAGGCTGGCCCCGGCCCCGTCGGGGATGACTGTCACCGGGATACCCGCCCTGCCCAGTTCCCACGCTGTAAGCCTGAGCCCCTGAAAGCGCGGACGTGTTTCATCCGCGAACACGCGGACCCGTCGTCCCATCCGGAAAGCCTCCCGGATGATGCCCAGCGCCGTCCCGCCCGTCACAGTGGCCAGATCGCCCGTGTTGCAGTGGGTCAGGATGGTAGAATCCTCCGGCACGAGATTCAGTCCGTGACGGGCGATGGACCGGTTTGCCTCTTCGTCTTCCCGCGCAATGGCGTGAGCCTCGTTCAGGGCCGCCTCCAGCGCCGTGGTGACGTCGTCACGTTCCAGCCATTGCGCCGCAATGGAAGCTGCGCGGTCAACCGCCCAGCGCAGATTCACGGCGGTGGGGCGCGCATCCCGCAGGCGTTGCACATCGCGTTCGAAGGCTTCCCGCCCACACCAGCGCTTCAGGGCCAAGGCTACTCCGTAAGCTCCCGCTGCGCCGATGGCCGGAGCGCCCCGCACCACCATTGTGCGGATGGCCGCCTCCACTTCCTCCGGCGTCGAGAGACGGACATACTCCAGGGCAAGCGGAATGCGCGTCTGGTCTATCAGCACAAGCTGCCCGTCCACCCACTCCACTGTCCGGAGAGGAGCATTGTCCGGGATTTCACTCAATGCGGCTGGTCTCCAGTACGTTACCGCAGCCGCACGAGCGCTGGCGGGGCATTCTCGAGACCATCTCCCGGATCACCTCCCGTACGTTCCGGCTGTTCTGCTGAAGCACGGCCATGACGTCGGTGGTGACAGCGTGCCCGCTGCCGTCCTTCGCCACGATCCCTGCGTCGTAGTCGGTGACCAGCGAGATGTTAACGTAACACATCTCAAGCTCGCGCGCTAGAACCACCTCCGGGTACTGCGTCATATTCACCGTATGCCAGCCGCACTCCGTGAAGAAACGGCTCTCCGCCCGCGTGCTGAAGCGCGGCCCCTGCACCACCACACAGGTACCCTGCCGGTGGAGCGGGATCCCCAGACCGGAGATCACCTGACAGGCAAGCTCTCGGAGCTCGGGGCAGTAAGGCTCCGCGGTGCTCACGTGGGTAACGACGGGACCATCGTAGAAGGTGTCCTTCCGGCCCCGGGTCCGGTCCACGAACTGATCCGAGACCACGAAACTCCCCGGATGGATCTCTGGCTGAAGGCTTCCGCAGGCGGACGGCGCTATGATCCGCGACACGCCCAGCTTCTTGAAGGCAAACACATTCGCCAGATACGGGATCGCGTGGGGTGGAATGGTATGCTGCCGGCCGTGACGGGGCAGGAAGGCCACCTTCCTGCCGGCAAGCTCCCCCACCATTACGGAGTCACTGGGAGGACCGTAAGGAGTCTCCACCCGGTGCTCGGCTGCGTTTTCCAGCAGGGAATAAAGGCCTGTTCCGCCGAAGACACCGATCTCCACGTCGTCCGGCAACCGCATAGACTCAGCCCTCCTCCAGCGCGTCCATAAAAAGTCCCCTGCTCAGCGCCTGCTCCGCGGCGGCCTGCTCGGCCTGCTTCTTGCTCTTGCCGACACCGCGCCCCAGGCGTTTCCCGTTCACCTCCACCTCCACAACGAAGGTCTTATCGTGATCGGCGCCGGACTCCTGGACCACGTGATATCGCGGAGTGACGCGATGACGCGCCTGCGTCAGCTGCTGGAGTTGTGACTTGAAATCCCGCAGGTGCGAGCCTTCTTCGATGCGCTGCAGAACGTCGCTCAGCGTGCGCAGAACGAACTCGCGGGCCGCATCCAGCCCCCTGTCCAGATAGATGACCGCGACTACCGCCTCGTATGTGTCCGACAGGATGGAGTCGCGATCCAGCCCTCCCGAGAGACGCTCGCCCGTGGACACCTGCAGGGCGCTCTGAAGATCAAGACGGCGAGCCGCCTCCGCCAGCGTCGGCTCGCTGACCGCAACGGCCCTGGCGCGTGAGAGGTCACCCTCGGGGCGGCCTTCCAGATGGTGGTAGAGGTATTCCGCGACGACCAGCCCGAGGACCGAGTCTCCCAGGAACTCCAGACGTTCGTTGCTCTGGAACCCGGTGGTCTCTCCGAGATAGGAGCGGTGCGTCAGAGCCTGCCGCAGCAAATCCAGATCGCTGAGCCCCACCCCCAGGCGCTGCTGCAGCGCCAGGAGTTCCTCAAGCGACACGGCGGCCGGTTGACGCTCTTCCACAGCCCGTCAGCCCTGCAATCCCTCCAGCGCGCTCCGCATCCGCGCCAGTCCCTCTTCGATGGCCTGCATCGAGGTGGCGTAGCTCAGGCGCACGTTCTCCGGCGCGCCGAAGCCGGAGCCGGGGACGATGGCCACCTTCGCCGCCTCCAGCAGCCACTCGGCCAGCGCGTCCGAGTCCGCGAACTTCCCGCCGGACATCTTGAGGACGCCCGAGACGTTCGGAAAGACGTAGAACGCCCCACCGGGAGTCAGACACTCCACGCCCGGGCAGGCGTTCAACAGCTCCACAATGCGATCCCGCCTGCGCTCGAACTCGCGGCGCATCTCCTCCACGCACTCCTGCGGACCGGTGAGGGCCGCCACGGCGCCCTTCTGCGCGAAGCTGGTGGGATTGGACGTGCTCTGATCCTGGATCTTGCCCACGGCCCCGATGATCTCTTTCGAGGCGGCCATGTATCCCAGCCGCCATCCGGTCATGGAGTAGGACTTGGAGAAGCCGTTCACCGTGATGGTGAGGTCATAGATCTCTTTGCCAAGGGATGCGATGGAGACATGCTCCTCCCCGTAGATGATCTTCTCGTAGATCTCGTCCGAAAGGACCATCACTCCCTTGCGAACGGCGACCTCCGCAATCTCCTCCAGATCCCGCCGGGTATACACGCCACCCGTAGGGTTGGACGGGCTGTTGAGGACCAGCATCTTCGTCCGGGACGTACAGGCTTCCTCGAACTGCGCCGCGCTCATCCGGAACCCAGTGGACTCGTCCGTCCGGACGATGACGGGCTTGCCCTCAGCCAGCAGCACCTGCTCGGGATAGGACACCCAGTAAGGGGCCGGGATGATGACCTCGTCCCCGGGATCCAGCACGGCCTGGAACGCATTGTAGATGCTGTGCTTGGCCCCGCAGGACACGGCGATCTGGCTGACGTCATAGCTCAGGCCGTTGTCGCGCTCCAGCTTCTCGACGATGGCCTTTTTGAGCTCCGGCGTCCCGGTGGACGGGGTGTACTTGGTGACCCCCGCCGCCAGCGCCGCCGCAGCCGCGTCTTTGATGTGCTGCGGTGTGTCGAAATCGGGCTCGCCCGCGGCGAATCCGATCAGATCCACCCCCTGCGCCTTGAGCTGATTCGCCTTAGCGGTGATTCCGAGCGTCGGCGAGGGGCTCGCCCTGCGCGCGCGTTCCGAGATGGCCATTCTTCAGACTCCCTCCTGATCTTCCGGGGCAACGGCCCGGCCGGAAACCGCTGCCCCTCACAAGACATCCAAAACGGGCCGGCGTCAGACCTTGCCGAAAACCAGGGTGGCGTTGTGCCCTCCGAACCCGAACGAGTTGGACAGCGCGACGGTCACATTCGCCTCCCGAGCCTCGTTCGGCACGTAGTCCAGGTCGCAGTCCGGGTCCGGGAACTCATAATTGATGGTGGGCGGCAGTATGCCCTGCTCGATGGCTTTCAGGCAGACAATAGCCTCCACCGCGCCTGCCGCGCCGAGCAGATGCCCCGTCATGGACTTCGTGGAGCTGACGGGGATGCGGTAGGCCAGATCCGGACCAAACACAGCCTTTATGGCCTCGGTCTCGATGCGATCGTTCGGCGGCGTGGAGGTGCCGTGAGCGTTGATGTAGCTCACCGCATCCAGCGGCAGGCCAGCGTCCTCCAGCGCCATCCGCATGCACTTCTGAGCCCCGTGACCGCCCGGCGCGGGCTGGGTGATATGGTAGGCATCTCCTGACAGGCCATATCCCAGCACCTCGCCGTAGATCCGGGCCCCGCGGCTGCGGGCGTGCTCGTACTCTTCCAGCACCACGCACCCGGCGCCCTCCCCGATGACGAAGCCGTCACGCTCCTTATCGAAGGGCCGGCTGGCCCGTTCCGGCTCGTCATTGCGGGTGGAAAGAGCCCTCATAGAGCAGAACCCGGCCATTGCGAGCGGCCGCACGGCCGCCTCCGTGCCCCCCGCGATCATGGCGTCGGCGTCGCCCCGCCGGATGATCTCCGCCGCGTCTCCGATGGCGTGACTGCCCGTGGCGCACGCCGTCACCACCGCCAGGTTCGGCCCCCTCGCCCCGGTCAGGATGGAGACCTGACCGCTCGCCATATCCGCGATGAGCATGGGCACGAAGAAAGGACTCACCCGGGAGGGGCCGCGCTCCAGGAGGACGGCATTCTGCTCTTCCCAGGTTTTTGTGCCACCGATCCCCGACCCGACAAGGACGCCGACACGGTCGGCGTTGGAGTCATCTATCTCCAGTCCCGCATCCTTCACCGCATCCAGCGCGGCCCCGATGGCGAACTGCACGAACGGGTCGTTGCGGTCTACCTCCTTGGCCGACAGATACTGCAGCGGGTCGAAATCCTTCACCTCCGCCGCGATTTTACTGGAATGCTGGGAAGCATCGAAATGCGTGACCGGACCCACCCCGGACCGTCCGTGGATGAGCGCATCCCACATGGCCTCCACGGTGCAACCGACGGGCGTCACCGCGCCCATGCCGGTGACCACCACTCTACGCCTGGAGTTGTTGCTCATTCAAACCTCAACCGCCGGAATCTCCCGTGCACCCGGAAGACTCCTCAGCCGATCTCCGGATGCGGCAAAGGGCGCCCGCCAGTTCACCGGAAACGGCGCGCCGGGCGCCCCCGCATCAACCTTTAGTCTTCTGCTCGATGTATTTGACGGCCTCAGCGACCGTGGTGATCTTCTCGGCGTCCTCGTCCGGGATCTGGATCTCGAACTCCTCCTCAAGACCCATCACCAGCTCCACCTCGTCCAGCGAGTCCGCCTTCAGGTCATGCTCGAACGAAGCGTTCTCGGTGACCTGATCCTCCGACACCTTCAGCCGCTCCACTACAACCTTCTTCACGCGCTCAAACGTCGACATCTATGCTCCTCTTCGACTTACATCACCATTCCGCCATCCACGTGAACCACCTGGCCGGTCACGTAGCTGGACAGATCTCCCACAAGGA
Source organism: Armatimonadota bacterium (assembly GCA_037478975.1). Classification (GTDB taxonomy): domain Bacteria; phylum Armatimonadota; class UBA5829; order DSUL01; family DSUL01; genus CALCJH01. The sequence goes on along the minus strand of JBBFLP010000002.1, from coordinate 10,827 downwards.
ACAGAACCACGTTTGCCACGTCCTCAGGCGTACCCAGACGCTCCAGCGGTATCTGCTCCGAAACCTTAGCTTTCGCACCCTCCGGCATCTCCTCGGTCATCACGGTCTGGATGAAGCCGGGCGCGACCGCGTTAACGTTAATCCCCCGCCGCCCCAGTTCCTTCGCGGTGGTCTTGGTGAGGGCGATCATCCCCGCCTTGGATGCGGAGTAATTGGCCTGCCCCGCGTTCCCGACCACGCCCATCACACTCGCGATGTTGACGATACGGCCGGACCTCTGGCGCATCATGACCTTCGCCACCTCGCGGGTGCAAAGGAAAGCGCCCGTGAGATTGGTCTGCAGAACAGCCTGCCAGTCCTCATCCGACATCCGCACCAGCAACCCGTCCCGGGTGATTCCGGCATTATTCACAAGGATGTCTATGCGTCCGAACTCTTCGACGGTCCGGTTCACCATCCTGACGACGTCGGCGGAGTCCGAGACGCTTCCCTGGAGCGCCAGCGCCCGCACTCCCTGCGCGCGGCACTCTTCAGCCACCGCCTCCGCGGCCTCCGCCACGAAGTCGGCGATGGCGATGTCCGCCCCCTGCGAAGCGAGCGCCAGACAGATGGCCCTACCGATGCCCTTTCCGGCGCGGCCCGCTCCTGTGACGAACGCGACCTGTCCCTTGAGACTCAAATGCGATACCTCCGTGTCCTCAAGCCTCCCCGCCACCGAACTCCGCAGCGGCTGCCCTCACGTCCCCCGGCTCCTCAACGGCCACCACCTGAGGCGCGCCGGGCATCCGGCGCATGAGCCCGGAAAGAACCTTCCCGGGGCCCGCCTCGATGACCGCCCGCGGCCCTGCATCCAAAATGGCCTGAGCGCACTCGTGCCAGCGCACCTGTCCCACAACCTGCTCCTTCAGCAGCCTGCGGACCTCCTCGGGTCCACCGGCCGGGCGGGCCGTGACGTTCATTATCACAGGAACCTGCGGAACCGCCAGCCGCGCTCCCGCAAGCGCCTGTCCCAGTTCCTCTGCCGCCGCGGCCATCAGGGGGCTGTGGAAGGCGCCGCTTACCGCCAGCGGCACCACCCTCTTCGCGCCGGCCTCCGAAGCCGCCGCACAGGCGGCATCCACGGCCTCTTTCTCTCCCGAAATGACCACCTGCTCCGCCGAGTTGTAATTCGCGATGCAGACGATACCCGCCCCGGAGGCGGCCTCCACGCACGCGGCCACCTGCTCCGCCGGCAATCCGATGATTGCCGCCATCGCGCCGGGCCGCTCCTGGGCTGCGCGGTCCATAGCCGCAGCCCTGACACGCACCAGGCCGAGCCCCTCTTCCCAGTCCATCGCTCCAGCCGCCACCAGCGCAGCATATTCGCCGATGCTGTGCCCGGCGCAGATCCCCGGCCTAGCACCGACCTGCTGCAAACACCGCAGCGCGGCCACCTCCGACACGTAAAGCGCAAGCTGGGCGTTGCGCGTGGCTTTCAGCTCCTCCTCCGGTCCGTTGAACGCCAGATCCGAAAGGGAGAAGCCCAACAACGAGTCCGCCCGCTCCCACACCTTTCTGGCGGCCTCGAACTCACTGTACAGAGCCTGTCCCATTCCGGGACGCTGCGAACCCTGACCGGGAAACACGAAAGCCAGCATCGAACCGTCTCCCCCTTCCGCAGTGGTCACCGCGCCCCCACACCCTCTGCCGCAGCCGCGCTTTGCGGATTCTGCCTTCCGGCGGCCGGCATTGTCCACACCAGCACGCACGAAGCCCACGTGAGTCCCGCGCCGAACCCCACTGTCACGACGGTGTCATCCTCTTTCAGGCAGCCCGAGTGATACGCCTCGTACAGCGCGATGGGGATGGAGGCGGCGGACGTATTGCCATAGCGGTCCACATTCACGTACACCCGGGCGGGGTCTATGCCCAGTCGGCGCGTTGCGCTGTCTATGATCCGGATGTTAGCCTGATGCGGCACGAACCAGTCCACATCGTCCGGAGTGAGGCCACACTTTTCAACCGCTCTGGCGGCAGACTCGCCCATTACCCTGACTGCGAACCGGAACACCTGCTGCCCGTCCATACGGATGTATCGAAGCTTCTCCCGCAGAGACTCCTCGCTGATGGGATGCTTTCCGGCGCCGCCCGGGATGGTGAGAAGATCGGCCCCGGACCCGTCCGCCCCCAGGTCAAAGCCCAGCAGACCGCGTCCACTCTCCACGGGAGCCAGCACCACCGCCCCCGCCCCATCCCCGAACAGCACGCAGGTGGAACGGTCCGTCCAGTCCAGGAACTTCGTCAGAACATCCACGCCTACCAGCAGAGCGTTCCGGAAGGCTCCGGTCGCCACAAGCTGGGAGGTGATTGCCAGACCGTACGCGAAACCCGAGCAGGCGGCGCTGAGATCGAAAGCTGCGGCGCGCACGCAACCCAGCTGATGCTGCACCAGGCACGCGGTGGAAGGGAAGAGCATATCGGGGCTGGTGGTCGCACAGACAATGAGGTCCACGTCCAGCGGGTCCAGCCCGGCGGACTCCAGAGCCTCCCGCCCGGCCGCAGCACCGAGGGTGCTGGACGTCTCGTCCTCGCCGGCGACCCTCCTTTCCCTGATGCCCGTCCGCTCCAGGATCCACTGGTCGGACGTGTCAACCATCTTCTCAAGGTCCGCGTTGGTGAGCACCCGCTGCGGAACGGCCATCCCCAGGCCAACGATTCCAGCTGATCTCAAGTGCCAGTTATCCTTGTGGTTTGGGGCGGAGTGGTCACCGGAGGGCTGACGGGCGCCGCCCTCCCGCCCGCGGCATTATAGCAGTACATCCGGCATTCCGTGGAGAAGCAGCGTCCGGCCCGCAGGAGCGCTCAGCCGGGGATCGGCACGGGCTCCGGCGTTGCTTCGACCATGGTGAGGCAGCGGCTGATGCGCCCGATGATGTCGTTCTGGTGGGCCCGGATGGCAACATGGATGGCATTGGTGATGGCCCGGGCCTCGCTGCTGCCGTGGCAGACGATGCAGATGCCGTTCACTCCCAGCAACGGCGCACCGCCGTATTCGGCGTAATCCAGCTCCTTGTGAAGCCTGCGTAGCCCCGGAGCAAGCCCCAGCAGCATCAGACGGTACCAGGGGTTGCCCCAGAGACGATCCCGCGTCTTGCGGAAGAGCAGCTTCACGACGCCTTCAGCCACCTTCAGCGCCACGTTGCCGACGAAGCCGTCGCAAACCACCACATCCGCCACCCCCTCGAAGAGCGGCCCGCCCTCCACATTCCCGATGAAGTTCAGCCCGCTGTCCCGGAGAGCCTTGTGCGTGGCGCGGACCAGGTCATCGCCCTTTCCCGGCTCCGCGCCGATGGAAAGCAACCCGATGCGAGGGTTCTTCACGCCCAGCACATCGCGCGAATACACCATCCCCATCACGGCGAACTGCATCAGGTTCTCCACCGTGGAGTTGACGTTCGCGCCGACGTCCAGCAGTACGCACTGGCCGTTGACGGTGGGAACGATGGTGGCAATGGCCGGGCGGTCTATTCCAGGCGCACGGCCAAGGACGAGCGAGGCCACTGCCATGCTGGCGCCGGTGCTGCCGGCGCTCACCATGGCGTCCGCCCTGCCCTCTCGCACCAGCCTTGCCGCCACGACCAGGGACGAATCCGGCTTCCGGCGGATGGCCGCCGCCGGGTTCTCCCCCATCTCGATGGTCTCAGCGGCGTGCAGCACCTCGAAGTTCGCCGGCACAGAGGCCCGGCGGAGGTAGCGGCTGATCCGCGCCTCGTCCCCGACAACGATCAGCCGGTGCTCGCACTTTCTCGCCGCCGCGAGGGCACCCTTGATGATCTCCTTGGGGGCGTAGTCACCGCCCATCGCGTCAATGGCGACGGTGACCGGTCGCATCGCCGCCACGCAGGTCAGTCTTTCTTCTCGCGCTTGCCCTCAGGGATCACCAGCCGGTTGCGGTACTGGCCGCACGACTTGCACGCCCTGTGGGGGACCACCGGCGCTCCGCACGCGGGACAGGCGACGATGGTCGGAGCTACAAGCTTGTAATGGGTGCGCCTTTTGTCGCGGCGACTCTGTGAATGCCTTCTTTTTGGTAGTGGCAACGTCTTTCTCCTGAACTTAGCTCAAGGAAGCGGCGAGACAGTATGCCGCACGTCCGGGAAAACCGGTCCGCAGAGCTGGCTATCTCCGCCCGTCGGTCTCTTCGTCTTCGAGCAGCGAGAGAAGTTCTCCCAGAGGGGAGAGACGCTGCCCGGGATCCTCCTCAGGGCACCCACACGGGCCTTCATTGCGGTTCTTGCCGCACCGCGGGCACAGGCCCGCGCAATCCTCGCTGCAAAGAGGGGCAAACGGAATGTTTACCAGCAGATTCTGCCGGATCAGCTCCGTCAGGTCGAGGATCCCCTCCTGGTAAAGGCACTCCGGCCCTTCCATGTCGTCCGGAAGGAAAAGATCCTCTTCGTCCTCGTGCGCTCCGCCCGCCATCCTCTCCGGATGCAGCGCAAACTGCTCCTCGACGGCGAACTCCTGCAGCGAAGGGAAGCTGGTCAGACAGCGGACGCATTCCAGGCGGACGGTCGCTCTCAACCATCCTCTGGCCAGCAGCAACTGCCCCGTGTTGGAGAACTCCAGGCTACCCCGGACGTGCTCCTGAAGCGAGATTCCGGAGGACTCCAGCTCTGAGTCGTCCTCGTCAACCTCGTAAGTATAATGCATTCCGATGGAATGCGCTATTTCGCTGAGATCCAGCTTCAAGCCAGGCTCCCCGAAGCGCTCCTCCGCAACCCGGAGAGGCCTTCTCTGCAAAGTGGCAATATAGTATTCTAGCCCACTTGCAGAGCGGAAGCAATCTCGACGGTTTCGCGGGCGATCTCCAGCTCCTCGTTGGTGGGAATCACCAGAACCTTTGCCCGGGAGTCCGGGCGGCTGACGCACCGCTCGCCCCGCCCGGAGGAATTCAACTCAGGGTCAAGCGCCACACCGAGCACTTCCAGTCCCTGACAGCACATCTCCCGCACGGTAGGACTGTTCTCGCCGATCCCCCCGGTGAAGACCACGGCGTCCAGTCCTCCCATAGCGGCGGCGTAGGCTCCGATGTATTTGCGCACGCGGTAGCAGAAGACTTCCAGCGCGAGACGGGAGCGGGCGTCGCCCTTTCCGGCGCGCTCCTCGACGTCTCTCATGTCATTGGACGCCCCCGACAACCCGAGCAGTCCGCCCTTCTTGTTGATGAGCGTCTCCAGCTCGTCCGCCGACCAGCCGTACTTCTTGATCAGGAAGGGAAGGATGGCCGGGTCAATGTCTCCGCCCCTCGTCCCCATCACCAGCCCCTCCGCCGGGGTCATCCCCATGCTGGTGTCCACCGCCCGGCCGTTGACCACCGCCGTGGCGCTGCAGCCGTTGCCCAGATGGCAGGTGATGATGTGTGTGTCACCCTCGTGCCCCATCTCCCGCAACAGCCTGACGGCGCGTGCAGAGACATATTTATGCGAAGACCCGTGGAACCCGTAACGCCGGATCCCCAGCTCCGAATAGAGCTCATACGGCAGCGCATACATATACGCATACGGGGGCATGGTGGAATGAAATGCCGTGTCGAACACGGCTACCTGCGGCGTGTGGGGCATGCGCTCCAGGCAGGCCCGGATGCCCATAAGGTTCGGCGGATTGTGCAGGGGCGCAAGCGCGCTCATCTCCTCGATGGCCCGTATGACCTCATCGTCTATGCGCACAGCCCGCGTCAGCTTCTCGCCTCCGTGGACGACGCGGTGGCCCACCGCCTCGATCTCTTCTAGCGATCTGACAGCACCGTGCTGCGGGTCAACCAGAGCCGAGAATGCAAGGTCCGTCGCGGTGACGTGATCGGGAATGGGCTGCTCCAGCACCAGTTCGGGGCGGCCTTCTGAAGCGTGCTTCAGCCGGCCGGAAGCCATCCCGATGCGTTCCGCCAGCCCGCGGGCCAGCACCGCGTCCGTGGAGGCGTCGATGAGCTGATATTTCAGCGAAGACGAACCGCTGTTGACGACCAGAACTTTCATTGTCAATCCGTGTCCGATACTGCCGGCCGGAGCCGGGCGACGTTAGAGGGCTCCCCGCGGAGCGCCTTATGCGGCCCCGCGCGGGAGGGCGAATATGCGGTCCGCGGATGCGGTCAGGACACCGCCTGGCAGGCGGTGATGGCCACCATCTTGACGATGTCGTCTGCGCTGCAGCCGCGGGACAGATCGTTGACGGGCCTGGCCACTCCCTGCAGGATGGGACCGAGGGCGATGGCGCCCGCCAGCCGCTCCGTAAGCTTGTAGGCGATGTTGCCCGCACCCAGGTCGGGGAAGATCAGCACGTTGGCGCGCCCTCCCACCGGGCTACCTGGGGCCTTCTTGCCGGCCACCCACGGCACCAGGGCCGCATCCGCCTGAAGCTCGCCATCCACAAGGAGAGCGGGGTCGCGCAGCCGCACCATCTCTGTGGCCTGAATGACTTTGTCGGCCATGGGGTGCTTAGCGCTGCCCTTGGTGCTGAAACTGAGCATCGCGATGCGCGGCTGTCCGCCGACCAGCTGCTCGAACGACTTTGCCGAGGCCAGCGCGATCTCCGCCAGCTCCTGCGGACTCGGGTCAATGACCAGTCCGCAGTCCGCATACACCAGCACCCCGTTCTCTCCGAAATCCTGCCGGGGCAGGACCATGACGAAGCAGCTGGAGACGATGGAATAACCGGGAGCGGTCTTCAGAACCTGAAGCGCGGGACGGACGGTATCGCTGGTGGAATGAGTAGCGCCGGAGACCAGTCCGTCTGCGTCTCCGGCGCTAATGGCGAGGACCGGGTAATAAAGGTTGCCCCCGGTCAACTCATAGGCCTGTTCTTCCGTCATCCCCTTATGTTTGCGAAGGGAGTGCAGTCTGGCCGCGTATTCCCTGCGCTTAGGGCTGGTGGCCGGGTCTATGATCTCGAAGTCCCCCGGATCGCCGCCCGCCTCCCTGATCTGCCCGGAAACGGTGTCAATGTTTCCCAGGATGATGATGCGGGCCAGCCCCAGCTTTCTGGCTTCCACGGCCGCCTCGGCGATCCGTTGATCACCACCTTCGGCCAGGATGATGCGCTTGCCCGCCGTACGGGCGCGCTCGTAAAGGTTCTCGATGACGTTCATCTAACGGAGGATTCCAACTCCTGCTGTTCCAACTTTGCCCGACCCCGCTGCACCGTTCCCAGAATGCGCCCCAGGAAGGCGTCCAGCCCCGCCAGCACCTCTTTCGCATACTGATCCGCTCCCCGGCGGATCTGAGTGGCCTGCTCTCTGGCCTCAGCGATTATTCTGGCAGCTTCCTGCTCCGCCTTGAGCCGGACCGCATCGGTTGCGGTCAGTTCGGCGGCCCTGGCGCGGGCCTGCTCGATGATCCGCTCAGCCTCCCGGCGTGCGGACTCCAGTGTCTGGTGCACCTCATCCTGCGCTTCCTGCAGCATCTTTTCGCTGTCGCGGGAGATGCGGCTGGCCCGCTTCATCTCCTCCGGCAGGAAGGCGCGTATCCTGTTGGTGCAGACGAAAAACCTGTCAGCGTTGACCCACAGAGCCCGCCCCCCGATCTGCGGGCTGTCCTCGACCAGCTCTTCGAGCTTGTCCAGCTCTTTGATGATGTCCACCGTGTTGGCCTGCTCACGCGTGAACGAAGAGACGGTGCGTGTCACGGACTGCTGCTCGATCATCCTCACATCTCCCTGGACTTGAAAAACCCCTGAAACTTGCGGGCCGCCGGCCCGTCCTTCTCTCATCCGCCGCACTCAGCCAGCCGGGCTCGCAGGTACCCTTCCACCGGCGGCGGCACAAGACCTTCGATGCTCCCCCCCAGTCTTGCAATCTCTTTGACGATGCTGGAGCTCAGATACGACTGCTCCGTCGTGGTCATCAGGAAAAGCGTGTGGATCTCCGGAGCCAGGCGGCGGTTCATCTGGGCCATCTGGAGTTCGAACTCGAAGTCCGACACCGCCCGGAGCCCTTTCAGGATAACTGTCGCGCCCTTCCTGCGGCAGTAGTCCACCAGCAGCCCCTCGAAGCAGTCTACCTCCACGCCCTCCAGCGGCGCGCAAACGACCTTCAGCATCTCCACTCTCTCTTCCACGGTGAAGAGAGGCTGCTTCAGGGGATTGGGAGCGACAGCGACTACAACGAGGTCGAACAGGCTGGATGCCCGTTCGATGATATCCATATGGCCGCTTGTGACCGGGTCGAAACTGCCCGGATAGATGGCGACGGCCATGTCCCTGCCGCTGTCCGTCCTCCCTGAAAAATGCCGGCGCGCCTCGTGCGCTCCGCCCTGCCCCGGCTGCTAAGCGGGGCGCGAAACTCCTGCCGCCACCGCGGCGCGACCCACCCCTTAGCTTACCCTACGCGACCGTTTCCAGCAATCGTCTGTGGTACTTTTCCTCAACGATCCTTCCGATGGCGCGGTGCTCCGGACGGTGCAACTCCGGATCGGCATCCACAAGGCACTGAGCGTGCTGGCGGGCGACCTCCAGGATGCCCACGTCGCGGATGACATCCGCAATCTTGAATGCGGGCACGCCGGACTGACGCGTCCCGAAAAACTCGCCGGGCCCCCTCAGCGCCAGATCCTCTTCCGCAATGCGGAAGCCATCCGTCGTGGATTCCATCACCTCCATCCTGCGACGGGCTTCATCGGTGGAAGCATCGGCCAGCAGCACGCAGAACGACTGCGCATCCGACCTCCCCACCCTGCCCCGGAGCTGATGAAGTTGAGCAAGTCCGTAGCGTTCTGCGTTCACGATGACGATGACGTTCGCCTCCGGAACGTCCACGCCCACTTCGATGACCGTTGTGGAGACCAGCACCCGCGTGCGCCCCTCCCGGAAATCCGAGATGGCCGCCTGTTTCTCTTCACGCTTCATCTGCCCGTGCAGCAGCCCGACCGGATACTCCGGAAAGACATCCCGCGCCAGCTCCTCAGCCAGTTCGGTGGCGGCCTTCGCTTGGAGCTTCTCGGACTCTCCCACCAGCGGGCAGACGATATAGGCCCGCCCCCCCTTTTCCAGAAGCTGGCGGACCCCTTCGTACACTCGGGGCGCTTCGCTCATCGGCTTGTAGTGGGTCTTGACAGGCTTTCGGCCGGGGGGCATCTCGTCAATGATCGAGACATCCAGGTCCCCGTAGACGGTCATCGTCAACGTGCGGGGGATGGGTGTGGCTGTCATCACCAGCATGTCCGGACACTGGCCCTTCTCGCGTAAAGCACCGCGCTGTTTGACGCCGAACTTGTGCTGTTCGTCCACCACCACCAGTCCCAGTTTGTGGAACTCGACCCCTTCCTCGATGAGCGCGTGCGTCCCCACGACGATATCCAGGTGTCCCGCCGCCAGCGCCGCCAGGGTGGCCTCCTTAGCCCGCGTTCTCGGACCGCCGGAGAGCAGGTCCAGCCGCAGTCCGAGCCGCTGCGCCAGCGGCTCCATTGAGAGAAAATGTTGCTCGGCCAGAACCTCCGTGGGGGCCATGATGGCGCTCTGGTAGCCGTTGCGGGCCGCCAGCAGCATGGCCGCCAGCGCGACCAGCGTCTTCCCGGAGCCCACATCCCCCTGCACCAGCCGGTTCATGGGATGGGGGCGCTGCATGTCCTCCCAGATCTGTGCGATGACCCGCTCCTGCGCGCCGGTCAGAGGAAAAGGAAGGAGCGACTGCAGCTCCGCAAGCAGCCCCGGTTCCAGCCGGAACGCGATGCCGGGCAGCGCGGCGCTGTTCTCGTGACGGAGCTGCGCCAGCGCCACCTGCAGATAAAAGAACTCGTCGAACACCAGCCTGCGCCGGGCCGCGCGGTTCTCCTCGCTCGACTCAGACCAGTGGATGGCGCGCACTGCCGAGCGGAGGTCCATCAGATCCAGCTCGTCCAGGAGCGCTCCGGGCAGGGGGTCCGTCAAGAGATCCGCATAGGAGCTGAGGGCATTGCGCATGATGAGCCGCATCCGCCCCTGCTGCAGTCCTTCCGTAAGCGGATAGACCGGCACGAACCGCCCGTAGGACCAGGGATCTGGCTCTTCTTCTTCCCCCAGAGGCTCCCAGTCCGGGGTGTTCATCTCCAGCCCCAGGCGGCCGTAGCGGACCTGACCGTAGACCATGATTTCCCGTCCGCGCAGGCGCGCGAAGCGGTCCCGCATCCACGGCTGGTTGAACCAGGTAAGCACCAGAGTACCGGTCTCGTCCTCGGCGGCCACACGCGTGATGGTGATGTTGCGGCGCCCGGCGCGTTTGCTCTCCACCTCCGACACCCGGAGCCTGAGCGCCGCGTACTGCCCGTCCTGCAGGCGCGCAACACGGGTGAGGGTGGTGCGATCCTCATAACGGTGCGGATAGTGCTCCAGGAGGTCGGCCACGGTCCGGATGCCCAGCTTCGCCAGCAGCCGCGCGTTGCGCTCGCCCACGCCTTTGACGAACCGCACATCCGTTTGCAGCCCCGTCCCCCGTCCGGAACGCGGTGTGGAGTCCTGCCCCTGTGTGCCTTCCCGCTCCACCATGCCGCAGCATTATACTGGATGGTAATGCTTTCGGGAAACCGCGGAAGACTATACCAGCATACGCTAACCTTGCCGGTGAGCCGGACAGTCCCATAAACGGGTAAGAATCTGCCGGGCAGGCGAGTCGAAAAACACGGGAGACCGGGAGAGGATTCTACGGATTCTGGACGGAACTCGAACGGGCGACACCGGCGTAGAGAAGGATGTGAATGTGACAGTGGTCGAGAAACCTGGAGCCCTGACAGGTTCTGCGGAGAATCAGCGGCGCAGAGAGTTTGAAGAGCTGGTCCGCAGGCACCATCAGCAGGCGTTCAATGTAGCCTACCGCATCGCGGG
>JBBFLP010000001.1:26725-33732 GCA_037478975.1 Armatimonadota bacterium | reverse complement strand
GCGCGGGATTATACTGGACTGCGCCCGGGAGGGCATTCCTCGCGCGGGTCGCATCGAGAGCCGCCATGTCCGAGCCTGCCGACATCCTGGACCGCACAGCTCAGGGACTGGTCCGTGCCGCCGGATTCCCTTCGCGCTTCGCCCTTCGCCAGCTTCTGGAGTTCCTGGAAGGCGTGGGAGAATGCATCTCGCTTCTGGCCGGGTCCCTGAGATTCATCGTGTCACGGCGGTTGGTCTGGCGCGACGCGGTCACGCAGATGTCCAGTATCGGGGTAGACTCGCTGCTGCTCGTGATGATCACGGTGGCCTTCTCCGGCGCAGTGGTGGCCCTTTATTCCAGCGCGCTGCTGACGCGGTGGGGCGTCTCTTCGTACGTGGGGGGTGGGCTGGTGCTGTCCGTCGTCCGCGAGATCGGCCCAGTGCTGACTGCCGTGGTGGTGGCGGCCCGCTCCGGGTCGGCCATCGCCGCCGAGATCGGAACGATGAAGGTCACCGAGCAGGTGGACGCGCTCCGGTCGCTTGCCATTAGCCCCGTGGAGTATCTGGTGGCCCCTCGCGTACTGGCCAGCCTGGTGGTGTTCCCCATGCTCACCGTATTCGCCGACTTCACCGGGGCGCTCGGCGGCTACGTGGTCGCGGTGGCAAGCGGTGTCCCGGCCGGCACCTTCCTGGACAGCACGGAGCGCTTTGTGGAGGCGTATGACATCAGCATGGGACTGGTGAAGGCTCTGGCGTTCGGTCTGGTGGTCTCGCTGGTCTGTTGTCAGCAGGGGCTGCGGACGCGGGGCGGAGCCACGGGAGTGGGCCGCTCCACCACGAACGCCGTGGTCGTGAGCATCGTGCTGATCTATATCCTCAACTTCTTCCTGGCTTATCTGATGTTCGGGGGACAGAAGTGAGCGTGCCGGCCATCGAGGCGCAGTCGCTGTCGTTCTCGGCGGAGGGGCGCACCATTCTGGATTCTCTGGACGTGCGGATCCAGGAGGGGGAGTTGCTGGGGCTGGTGGGTGGCTCCGGGTCGGGCAAGAGCACCCTCATCAAGTGTCTGGCGGGCCTGTTGACTCCCGATTCCGGCAGTGTGCGCATCTTTGGACAGGATCTCACCGGCGTCCCGGAGCACAGGGCGGAGGAACTGCGCGGGGACATCGGTTTCGTCTTCCAGTATTCGGCCCTGTTCGATTCCCTGACCGTCTTCGAGAACATCGCGCTGGCACCCATGCGGCGCCGGGGATACTCCCGCCAGCGCGCGCGGGATCTGGTTCGCCAGAAGCTGGCGCAAGTGCAGCTGGAAGGAGTGGAGGACTATCTTCCGGGTGAGCTTTCCGGAGGTATGGCCAAGCGGGTGGGGCTTGCCCGTGCTCTGGCGATGGAGCCGAAGATCCTTTTCTACGATGAGCCGACCAGCGGCCTGGACCCCCCCACGGCCGCGTCTATCCACCAGCTGATCTGCGCCACCCGCCGCAATCTGGGGGTGACCTCGGTGGTGGTGTCACATGATGTGCCGGCGCTGCTGCAGATTGCCGACCGCATCGGGATGCTGGAGGCGGGGCGCATTGTGTTCTGCGGGACGCCGGAAGAGTTCCTGAACTCCTCCGACCCCCGGGTGGCGCGCTTTGCGCATCCTTCGGAACCGCAGGAATCCGGCCAGCCCGACGGGTAGAATACTGCTGAGATGTCGAGAGCGGAGCGGATCCGGAACATCAAGCTGGGAGTGGCGGCGCTGGGGTCCGTCGCGCTTCTTGCGCTGGCGTACTGGCTGGTGGGAAGCCTGCTGTTCACCGGCAGGATGATCCCCTTCCGTGCTGTGTTCCGGGACGTTTCCGGCATCGAGAGCGGAACGCCCGTCACGATGGCGGGCATCAAGGTGGGCGTGGTGGACCGCGTGACTCTGACTCCGGACAACCGGGCGGAGGTGGTCATGCGCATTCGCGCGGACGCCCGTCTTCCCGAAGGATCACGTGCCCGTATCGCCAGTATGTCGCTCCTGGGGGACCGGTTTGTCGAGATCCTTCCCGGCCCGCCGGACGGCCGTCCTCTAATGCAAGGGGCAAAGCTGCCTTCGGTCGAGACTCCCGGGATTGACGACCTCCTTCCGAAGGTGGCGCGCACGCTGGACCGTCTGGATACCCTCGGCGCGGCCGTCCAGGACAACGTCGAGAAGGTGGGCGAGTCGCTCCAGTCTCTGCTGCAGGACGCCGCCATCCGCGAGAATCTGCGCTCCACCATGCGGAACGCCAACCTCTCGGCGCTCCAGGCGCTGGCGCTCCTGACGGACGTCCGGCGCATCGCGCGAGAGAACGAGGACGAGGTCCGGATCATCGCTGCCAACCTTGTTGAGGCCAGCCGGAAGATCGTGGATGCTGCGGACAGGGCCGATGCGCTGGTTGCCGGAGTCAGCCGGAGGGACGTAGAGGAGATCCTGTCATCGCTCAGGAGCGCCGCCCGGACACTGGAAGCCGCCGCCTCCAACGCGGAGCAACTTACGGGAGATCCTTCGCTGCGCGAGGATCTCTCCGCCACCCTCCGGAACACGCGTGGGGCCACCGAGGACGCAAAGGCCGCCATGGCGCGTCTGGCGGAGCTGGTGGGCGCCAGAAGGAAGGAACCCGCCGGATCTGCTTCGCCGAAACCGGCCTCCGGTACGGGAGCTTCGCTGGACTTCATCTACGACGCCGACCGGGGCAAGGCTCGCGTGGACGCGGATTATACGCTTGCCCCCGGCGGAAGCTATTTTTACCGGATGGGGCTGTTCGATATCGGGGAGTCCAGCCGGGTGAATCTGCAGATGGGGCGCAATCTGGCTGAGGGGCAGTCTCTGCGTTGGGGACTCTACCAGTCACGGTTGAGTTTGGGGTATGATTGGCAGGCGGATGGCCCGCTGATGCTGCGGACGGACCTCTATCGCCTGAACGATCCCAGACTGGACATCAAGGCGCGCTACGGCCTCCGGGAGAACGTGGCGGCCTGGCTGGGTGTGGAATCCATCGGCGGAGGGGACGAGCGTCCTGTGGCGGGTCTGCAGTTCCGCTTCTGAACTTCTGAAAGGCTCTCCGGCCAGTGGCGCTGATACGGCCGGGACCACACACTTATCTGGAGCGACCCGATGAAAGTGATTCTGACCAGGGACGTGCCCAACGTCGGCAAGCAGGGCGACGTGGCCAATGTTGCCGAGGGGTACGCGCGGAACTATCTGTTTCCCCGTAAGCTGGCGATCGAAGCGTCGCCGGGCAACCTCAAGAATATCGAACGCCAGCATCAGATCGAGGAGAGGCTGAAGGAGCAGCGGCGGGCCGCGGCTGAGAAGGCAGCTTCGGAACTGGCCGATCGTACGGTCACCATCCGCGCGCGCACCGGCGCGGGTACCCGGCTGTACGGGTCCATCACGACGCAGGATATCGCCGACGCCATCAAGGACGCGACCGGGGTGGTGGTGGACAAGCGGAAGATCACGCTCGCCAAGCCCATCCGGACCACCGGGTCGGTGACAGTGCCGGTTCAGCTCCACCGCGACGTGGTTGTGAACGTCCATCTGGAGGTCGTTCCGGAAGAGTGAAGCGGGCGGCTCCGGCCGGAGCCGCCGGAAGCAAGATCCGTGCCCGGAGCGGCTCTCAGGGCCGAGCTTCCGGGTGGCAGGCGGGAATGGTGTTCCGATGATCGAAATGAAGGCGTCCGCCAGCCGGACGCCCCCTCAGAACATCGAAGCCGAACAGTCCACGCTGGGATCCATGATGCTCAGCGCGGCGGCATGCGAGACGGCGGCGCAGATCCTGACGAAGGACGACTTCTACAGGCCCGCGCACCAGACCATATTCGACACGCTGCTGACGCTGATAGACCGCGGGCTCCCCGTGGATCTGATCACCGTCTGCGAGCAGCTGGACTCCCGCGGCGAGCTGGAGAAGGTGGGCGGCAGGGAGTACATCGCCTCCCTGATTGACGCCGTGCCGACCGCCGCCAATGTGGAGTATTACGCCCGCATCGTGGAGGAGAAGGCCATCCTCCGGCGGCTCATAGATGTGTCCGCAGAGATCCACGAGCTGGGGTTTTCAGAGTCGGAAGACGTCACCTCGCTGGTGGACCGCGCCGAGCATATGGTGCTGCAGGTGGGGCGGAGGCGGCTGGGCAAGGAGTTTTCGGATCTTTCCCGGCTGCTGCACAGGGCGTGGGAGTCCATCAACCACGCTTACCAGAACAAGGGGCAGACCAGCGGCGCTCCCACGGGATTCGAACAGCTCGACCGGATGACCAATGGCCTCCAGAAGGGCGACCTGGTCATTATCGCCGCCCGGCCCTCCATGGGAAAGACGGCGCTGGCGCTGAACATCTCCGTGAACTGCGCTCTTGCCACAAAGGAACCGGTGGCGATCTTCAGCCTGGAGATGTCCAGCGAGCAGCTGGTGCACCGGATGATCTCGTCGCTGGCGAAAGTGGACGGGCACCGGATGCGTTCGGGGTACCTGCGGGACGGTGACTGGGAGAAGATCGTCCAGATCAGCACCAAGCTGGAGGCGGCTCCCATCCTGATTGACGATTCGACGGATATCTCCGCGATGGCCATGCGCGCAAAATGCCGGCGTCTGAAGGCGGAGCGGGGCCTGGGGCTGGTGATGGTGGACTACCTGCAGCTGATGCGCTGGCACCGCATCGTGGAGAACCGCAACCAGGAGATCTCAGAGATCGCCCGGGCCCTGAAAGGCCTGGCGCGCGAGCTGAACGTCCCTGTCATCGCGCTTTCGCAGCTTTCGCGTCAGACGGAGCGCCGGGAAGGCAACAAGCCGATGCTGAGCGACCTGCGTGAGTCCGGCGCCATCGAGGCGGAGGCCGACGTGGTCATGATGATCTACCGCCCGGACTACTACAAGCAGCGTGAGGCGCGGCTGGCCGATGCGGAAGAGGACGACGACGGTGGGCTGGAGCGTCCCGAGGAGCCAGAGGGCGAGGTGGCCGAGATCATCGTCGCAAAACAGCGCAACGGTCCCACCGGGACCGTCAAGCTGTCCTTCATACCGAAATACGCTTCATTCGAGAATCTTGCTTACATCCCGGAAGACGCCTGAGGCGGCGGAGATCCATCTCCAGCGCCGGAGGGGTTTTTCGGGAGAGGAGTGCCTGTGCGGGATAAGGATCTGAACGTTCTTGTTGTGGGCAGCGGCGGGCGGGAACATGCGCTCGCCGCCAAACTGGCGGAAAGCGATCTGGTGCGGTCGGTCATCTGCGCGCCCGGGAATGCCGGGATGGAGGAGATCGGCCGCTGTGTCCCAGTGGGGGTCAGGGACACGGACGCGCTGCTGGACCTGGCTTCCCAGGAGAAGGTTGATCTGGTGGTATGCGGCCCGGAGAGTCCGCTGATCGCAGGGCTGGGAGACGCATTCCTGGAGGCTGGCATCCCGTTCTTCGGGCCGCTGGCGTACGGGGCCCGGCTGGAGGGGAGCAAGATATTCGCCAAGGAGGTCATGCGGGAAGCCGGTGTGCCCACCGCTCAGTGGGAGGCGTTCGATAGCCCGGAGCCTGCGCTGGAGGCCGCGAAGGCGCGGCTGGAGCGCGATGGAGGGGTGGTCATCAAGGCGGACGGCGAGGCTGCCGGAAAAGGCGTCTTCGTCTGCAGCACGGAGGACGAGGCGCGCAAGGCGCTGAGCGCCATTATGGTGGATCGCGTATTCGGCTCCTCGGGAGACAGGGTGCTGGTGGAGGAGCGCCTGGAAGGGGAGGAAGCCTCCGTAATGGTGCTCGCTACGGGGGAGAAGATCCTGCCGATGCCTCCCGTGCAGGACCACAAGCGCGCCTATGACGGTGATCAGGGTCCGAACACCGGTGGGATGGGGTGCTACTCGCCGGTTCCCGTCATGCCGCCGGAGCTTCACCGGGAGGCCATCGAGCGCACGGTCCTGCCTGTGCTGCAGTGGATGGACGTGAAGGGGCAGCCCTACTTCGGGTGCCTGTACGCGGGCCTGATGATCACGAAGGACGGGCTGAAAGTTCTGGAGTACAACTGCCGGTTCGGAGACCCGGAGACGCAGGTGGTGCTGCCGATGATGCGGACTGATTTCGGTCAGGTGCTGGTGGCCGCGGTGGGGAACCGCCTCGACGAAATCCGGCCGGAGTGGTACAATGGCTGCGGCGTTTGCGTGGTGCTTGCCTCAGGAGGCTACCCCGGTTCCTACCAGACGGGCTTTCCCATCAGCGGCCTTGATGCGGCCGCAGCGATGGAGGGAGTCTGCGTGTTCCACGCCGGGACCGCCAGGCGGGATGGCGAGGTTGTCACGGCCGGCGGGAGAGTGCTGGGCGTCACCGCGCTGGGGAGCGGATTCCGGGAGGCTCGCGAACGGGCCTACCAGGCCTGCTCCGCTATCTCATTCGAGAAGATGCACTACCGCAAGGACATAGGAGCCCGCCTGACGTGAATCCGCTGGTAGCATTCGTCTGCGGCAGCGATTCGGACCTGCCTAAGCTTGAAGCCGGACTGCAGATCCTCAAGGATTTCGGGATCCCCTTCGAAGTGCGCATCATCTCCGCCCACCGGACGCCCGAGGCGACGGTCGAATTCGCGAAGACGGCCGAGGAGCGCGGGCTGCGGGTTCTGGTGGCCGTGGCCGGTCACGCCGCGCACCTGGGCGGGGTGCTTGCCAGCCTTACCACGCTGCCTGTCATCGGCATTCCCATCTCTTCCAGCGCGTTGGACGGTCTGGATAGCCTCATGTCCACCGTGCAGATGCCCCCTGGGGTGCCGGTGGCCTCTGTGGGCATTGATGCGGCGCGCAACGCCGCCATCTTCGCCGCCCAGATCCTGGGAGCCTCCGACCCGGTCATCCGTGAGAGGATCCGTGATTTCAAGCGCCGCCAGGCGGAAGATGTGATGGCCAAAGACCGGCGCGTGCGGGAGCAGTACTCGTGATCAAGCGATACAGCCGTCCCGAGATGAGCAACCTCTGGAGCGAGGAGAGCAAGTTTGCCTCCTGGCTGGAGGTGGAGCTTGCCATCTGTGAGGGGTGGGCGGAACTGGGAGTGGT
>JBBFLP010000001.1:0-26625 GCA_037478975.1 Armatimonadota bacterium | reverse complement strand
TTCGGGTTCAAGCTGTGCGTCTGGATAGACGAGATGCAGCGGAACCTGGCGCGCTTCCAGCGGGCGCGCGAGGAGATCTCATATGGCAAGGTATCCGGCGCGGTGGGCACCTACGCCAACGTGGATCCGCGTGTGGAGGAGTATGTCTGCCGCAAGCTGGGTCTGAAGCCGAGTCCCGTCTCAACGCAGATTATCCAGCGGGACCGGCACGCGGAAGTGCTGGCGGCCTGCGCCATCTGTGCCAGCTCACTGGAGCAGTTCGCCACGGAGATCCGCAACCTCCAGCGCACGGAGATCCTGGAAGTCCAGGAGGCATTCCGCAGCGGGCAGCGCGGATCGTCCGCCATGCCCCACAAGCGCAACCCTCGCCTCTCTGAGCAGGTAACGGGAATCGCCAGGGTCATCCGCTGCAACCTGTATCCGGCGCTGGAGAACATCGCCACATGGCACGAGCGCGACCTCTCCAACTCCTCCGTGGAGCGGATGGTTATTCCGGCCGCGCTGACACTTATGGATTATGCCCTTCACACTTTCGACCGCGTGATGGCGGGGCTGGTGGTTTATCCGGAGAACATGCTGGCCAACCTGGAGAAGATGCGCGGGCTGGTGGTGTCCGAGCAGGTGATGCTGGCGCTCATCCGCAGCGGTCTGGTGCGGGACGAGGCCTATACCATCGTCCAGCGCAATGCGGCGAAAGCCTGGGAGGGGCGCTCGTTCCGGGACTGCCTGCTGGAGGATCCGGAGGTGACTTCTCGCCTGACACGCGAGGAGATCGAGGAATGCTTCGATTACCGCTCTCACCTCAAGAATCTGGAGGTGGTGTTCGAGCGGATGGGGGTGTGAGGCGGCGGCCCTTATTACCGGGCCCGAATGCTTAGCGGGAGATTTGCACTTGCCCAGAAAAGCCAGGATCTATGTCACGTTGAAGCCCACCCTGCTGGATGCGCAGGGCCGGGTTGTGCAGCAGGCGCTCACGAACATAGGGTTCGAGGGGGTCAGGGATGTGCGCATCGGCAAGTATATCGAGATGGATCTCGATGACTCGGCCGCCACGGAGGAGACTGTCCGCGAGATGTGCGCAAAACTGTTGGCGAACCCGGTGGTGGAGGATTACCGTTTCGAGGTGGAGGGGTCCTAGGTGAAGTTCGCCGTTCTGCGCTTCCCCGGTTCCAACTGTGACCAGGACGCCTACTTCGCCGCGCTGAACGTCCTCCGGCAGCCTGTCGAATATGTGTGGCACGAGTCCACGGACCTCGCCGGGGCGGACTGTGTGATCATCCCGGGTGGTTTTTCTTACGGTGATTATCTGCGGTGCGGGGCGGTTGCGGCTCTTTCGCCGGTAATGGGGGCGGTGCGGAAGTTCGCGGCTTCCGGTGGTCTGGTCATCGGGATCTGCAACGGCTTCCAGATTCTTTGCGAGTCCGGACTGCTCCCTGGTGTGCTGTTGAGGAACCGGGGGCTTCGCTTCATCTGCCGCCACGTCCATCTGCGCCTTGAGAATGCCGACACACCCTTCACCCGGTCCGGCACAGTGGGTGAGGTGCTCAGCATCCCCATTGCCCACGGGGAGGGCAACTATTTCGCCGACGAGAGTACGCTGCGCGAGCTGGAAGACTCCGGCCGGGTCATCCTCCGCTACTGCGGTCCTGGTGGGGAGGTTGAGGATCGCTACAACCCCAACGGGGCGGCCCGCAACATCGCGGGCATCGTGAACCGTGAGGGGAATGTGGCGGGAATGATGCCCCATCCTGAGCGGGCCTGCGAGCCGATTCTGGGTTCGGAGGACGGACTGGTGATCCTGAACTCCATTCTGGGAGGACGCGCCTGATGCCGGAAGCCGCCTTGAGGGATCCCGAGATCACGCCGGAAGTCTGGCGCGAGATGGGGCTGAGCGACGATGAGTACCGTCAGGTGGAGGGCATCCTTGGCCGTCCTCCTACCTACACGGAGCTCGGGATGTTCGCCGTCATGTGGAGCGAGCACTGCGGCTATAAGTATAGCCGCCCCGTGCTGCGGCTTTTCAAGCGTTACCGCGAGCAGCTGGACAGCGGCGCGCTGGAGAATGCTGGCGTGGTGGACATCGGCGATGGATACGGCATCGCGATGAAGGTGGAGAGCCACAACCACCCGAGCGCCGTGGAGCCGTTCCAGGGCGCGGCCACAGGGGTGGGGGGTATCCTCCGGGACATTTTCACGATGGGGGCCCGGCCCATCGCTTCCCTGAATTCCCTGCGCTTCGGAGAGCTTTCTGACCCGCACGTGAGGTATCTCTTCGAGCACGTGGTGGCAGGCATCGGTTTCTATGGCAACTGCGTGGGAGTTCCCACCATCGGGGGCGAGGTGTTCTTCGATCCCTGTTACGCGGGGAACCCTCTGGTGAACGCCATGGCTCTTGGTCTGGTGCGGCTGGACCGCATCGCCAGCGCCTGCGCCCGTGGAGTGGGCAACTCCGTGCTGATCGTCGGGTCGCGCACCGGGCGCGACGGCATCCACGGAGCCACTTTTGCCTCTGTCGAACTGGGCCCGGATTCGGAGTCCAAACGGCCGAACGTCCAGATGGGCGACCCCTTCACTGAGAAGCTGCTCATCGAGGCCACCCTCGAAGCGCTGGAGACGGGAGCCATCGTCGGGATCCAGGATATGGGCGCGGCGGGTATCACCTGCAGCACGTGCGAGACGGCCGCCAAGGCGGGCACCGGTATGGAGATTGACGTCGCGCTGGTTCCTCAGCGCGAGGAGGGCATGACCCCTTACGAGATCATGCTCAGCGAATCCCAGGAGCGGATGCTCGCCATTGTCCAGAAGGGCCGCGAGGAGGAGGTCGCCTCCATTTTCCGGCGCTGGGGACTGAACGCGGTGGTCATCGGCCACGTGACGGACGATGGTCTGGTGCGGGTGCGCCAGAACGGCCGCGTGGTGGCCGAGGTGCCGGCGAAGGCCCTGGCGGATGAGTGCCCCACCTATCAGCTCGACGCTTCGGAGCCGGAATATGTTGTGCGGCTGCGCTCGCGTCCGGTGCAGGGTCTCCGGGTTGGCGACCACTCTTCCACGCTCCTGAGACTTCTCTCCCGCCCCTGCATCGCCAGCAAGCGATGGGTCTGGGAGCAGTACGACCACATGGTCCAGACCAATACGGCGGTCTTCCCGGGATCGGATGCCGGAGTGCTGCGGATCCGGGGTGTGAAGACCGGGATCGCTGTCACGACGGATTGCAACTCCCGGATGGTGTATCTGGATCCCTATACCGGCTCCCGGATGGCGGTCTACGAAGCCGCCCGCAACCTGGTGTGCTCCGGGGCTAAGCCGGTGGCAGTTACCGACTGCCTGAACTTCGGCAATCCGGAGAAGCCCGAGGCGTTCTGGCAGTTCAAGGAGTCCGTCCGTGGGCTGGCAGATGCCTGCGAGGAGCTTTCCACGCCCGTGGTGTCAGGGAACGTCAGCTTCTACAACGAGACCCCTGAGTCCGCCATCTATCCCACTCCCGTGGTGGGGATGCTGGGCGTGCTGGAGGATGTGACCAATCACCTGACCTCCGCCTTCAAGCGGGAAGGGGACCGTATCATCCTGCTTGCCGCCGGGTGGCCGGAGGATCCATGGTCCACCTTGTCCGGCTCCGAGCTCCAGGTTATGCTGGATGGTGAGCCTTACGGCCCGCTGCC
Organism: Armatimonadota bacterium; assembly: GCA_037478975.1. Lineage (GTDB taxonomy): Bacteria > Armatimonadota > UBA5829 > DSUL01 > DSUL01 > CALCJH01. The sequence goes on along the minus strand of JBBFLP010000001.1, from coordinate 22,966 downwards.
CGGTCTGGACGCCGGCCGGCAGAAGGCGCTGTTTGCGGCGGTGCTGGAGATGGCGGCCGGGCGGATGCTATCCTCCGCGCATGATGTTTCCGAAGGCGGCCTGGCGGTATGTCTTGCCGAGAGCTGCATCGCCGGGGGACTGGGAGCGGATGTGGAGCTGAGACTGCCGGGACCGGTGGTTCCGTCTCTGTACGGTGAGCCCGCCGGGGTCATCCTGGTGTCCACGCCGCCGGAGCGCGCATCCGATGTGATCCGGACCGCCGAAGCCCACGGTGTGATGGCTGTGGAGATGGGAGAAGTGGGCGGACCGGATATCATTGTTCGTGGGGAGGGGGCGGAGCTGCTGCGGGTGGCTGTGGCTCAGGCGTCCGAAGCCTGGGAGAGTGCCATCCCGGCGGCAATGGATACAATGTAAGGGGTGTCATCGGTCGCGATGCCTGACCTTGATCATCTGAACGAAGAGTGTGGCGTCTTCGCCGTCTGGGCTCCGGGCGAAGATGTGGCGCGCATCACCTACTTCGGCCTGTTCTCCCTCCAGCACAGGGGGCAGGAAGGCGCCGGCATCGCGGTGGCGGACGGCGCGTCGCTGCAGGTCCACAAGGACATGGGGCTGGTGACGCAGGTGTTCCGCGACGAGCACACGCTGGAGGGACTGCGCGGTTTCGCCGCCATCGGACACACGCGTTACTCCACCACGGGTTCCAACACGCTGTGCAACACGCAGCCGATCGTTTGCGACTCCAAATGGGGACGCATCGCCGTCGCCCACAATGGCGGACTTGTGAACGCCGTTCAGATCCGCCGCGAACTGGAGCTGGCCGGAGTCACGTTCGAGACCACGAACGACACCGAGGTGCTGGCTCGCTACATCGCCGCATCGGACCATTCGGACATTGAGGAGGCCATCGCGGATGCCATGATGGTGGTGCGCGGGGCATACTCGGTCGCCCTGCTCACACCGAAAGCGCTCTACATCTTCCGCGATAGTTATGGTGTGCGCCCGATGAGCGTCGGCCGGCTGACGAACGGTCACCTTGTCTTCGCCAGCGAGACCTGCGCCCTGAATACCGTGGGCGCTGTGTATCTGTACGACATCGAGCCTGGACAACTGGCGGTGGTGGATGACAGCGGGCTGCGCCTGCGCCGTGTGATGCCCACAACCCGTCCGTCGCTTTGCGTCTTCGAGTACATCTATTTCGCGCGCCCCGACTCCAAGATTTACGATAAAAGCGTGCACGCCGTCAGGGAGAGACTGGGGCATGAGCTTGCGCTGGAGCATCCGGCGCCGGGAGCGCACATCGTGTTTCCCATCCCGGATACGGGAACCCCGGCGGCTATTGGCTTTGCCAGGGCGTCCGGCATCCCTTACGGCGAAGGGGTCATCAAGAACAGGTATATCCACCGTACCTTCATCAACCCGGATCAGCGTATGCGGGAACTGGGGGTGCGGATGAAACTGATCCCCCTGCGGGAGAATCTGGCCGGGAAGAGGGTGGTGATGGTGGACGATACCATCGTCCGTGGAACCACCACGGCGCGCACCGTCCGCATGTTGCGGGAGGCCGGCGCGGTGGAGGTGCACGTTCGCATCACAGCGCCTCCCTACCGTTATCCGTGTTTCTATGGCATAGATACGGGAAATCCCGCCGAGTTGATCGCGGCGCGCCTGAACATAGACGAGGTGCGCGAGAGCATCGGCGCCGACTCGCTGGGCTACCTCAGCCTGCGGGGGCTGATCAGGGCTGTGGGACTCAGCCGGGGGCATATGTGCATGGCCTGCCTGGACGGCCGCTATCCCATCCCACTGCCGGAGGAGACGCTCAGCAAGGACGTCTTCGAGACCGCCCCGCCGGTGGCCCTGCCGGTGGGCGGCGACACCGGCAGGGACTGAACCATCAGCCCTCACCGCCGGCCTGCCGGGCCTGCGCACGGCCGGTGGCTGCGAAAGGACCTGCGTATATGGATGAACAGCTGACCTACCGGGATGCGGGGGTGGATATTGATGCCGGCATCGAAGCCGTTGAGAGGATGAAAGATGCCATCCTGCGCACCCACACCCCCGGCGTGCTCTCGGACACCACCTCCTTTGCGGGCATGTTCCGTCCGGACTTCAGCGGAATGGCCGACCCTTGTCTTGTCGCCAGCATAGACGGGGTGGGCACCAAGATCAGCGTTGCCTCGGCCATGCGCCGTTTCAACGGTGTGGGCCGCGATCTGGTGAACCATTGCGTCAACGATATCCTGGTGGCGGGCGCCCGGCCGTTGTTCTTTCTAGACTATTTCGCCGCAGGCCGGCTGGATCCTGAGGCGGCCGCCGAGATTGTCAGCGGCGCGGCCGAAGCGTGCCTGGAGAACGGCTGCGCGCTCATCGGAGGCGAGACGGCGGAGATGCCGGGGGTCTACCGCGACGGCGAGTGCGACTTCGCCGGGTGTATTGTGGGCGTGGTGGACCGCGAGGCCGCTCCGAACCCCTCAAGCGTGCAGGCGGGCGATGCCGTCATTGGTCTGGCTTCCACCGGGCTGCATACGAACGGCTTCTCGCTCGCCCGCAAGGCCTTGCTGGATGTGGCCGGCTATCAGCTGGACTCGTTCGTTCCGGAACTGGGCAACACCGTCGGTGATGCGCTGCTGGCGGTGCACCGGAGTTATCTCTCCAGTGTCGCGGCTGCCCGCGAAGCGGGCATGGGGATCCGGGTGATGGCCCACATCACCGGCGGCGGGATGTACGAGAACATCCCGCGAGTGCTGCCGCCGGATATGCGCGTGGTCATCGAGCGCCGCAGCTGGACGCCTCCTCCGATCTTCGCGCTGATCCAGAGCGTCGGCAACATCCCGGACGTGGAGATGTTCCGGACGTTCAACATGGGGGTGGGGATGGTGCTCATCGTGTCACGCGGACAGGCCCCCGCAGCCTGCGAGTTCTTCAGCGAACGGGGAGAGGTGGCCTGGCAGATCGGTGAAGTGCAGCGTGGAGCCAGGGAGGTGCAGATCATCTGATGCCGGATCAGAAGCTGCGCATCGCGGTGATGGTGGCGGCAAGAGGTCGCGGCAGCAACATGCAGGCCATTGTGGACGCCTGCCGCGCCGGTCAGATCCCTGGCGAGGTGGTCTGCGTGATCGGCACCGCGCCCGGCGCACCGGCGCTGGAAAGGGCTGCGGAGCAAGGCATTCCGACCGAGGTGGTCCCCTACAACAACGATGACCCGGACGAATACGGACGCAGGCTGCTCCAGACACTGGAACCGTACCGCCCCGGGCTCATCGCGCTGGCCGGCTTCCTGAAGCGGCTGCCTCCTGTGGTGGTTTCGGCCTATGCCGGGCGCATTATGAACATCCACCCCGCGCTTATCCCCAGCTTCTGCGGTCAGGGGATGTATGGCGAGCGGGTTCATCAGGCGGCGGTTGACTACGGGGTCAAGGTCTCCGGCTGCACGGTGCATTTCGTGGACGAGGGTTATGACACGGGGCCCATCATCGCGCAGGCGGTGGTCCCGGTGGATCCCGATGACACCGCCCTGACGCTTGCGGCGAAGGTGCTGAAAGAGGAGCACCGTCTGTATCCGGAGTGCATCCGGCTCTTCGCGGAGGGCCGTCTTCGCATCGAAGGCCGCCGGGTCAGAATCCTCAGCGAGGCAGAAGCCAGCCCGGCCTAGAGCCGGGATATTTCTCTTGACAATCCCCCACACTCTGGCGCAAAATCGTTTTGCGTCAAGCAGTTCATACTTTTCATACCGATTGGAGTTCTCATGCCCGGATGCACAGGCTCCCCGGAGGAGCAGTTCTACGGCAGCGTCACGGTGGGCGAACGGGGGCAGATCGTCATCCCCGCCGAGGCGCGCAGGCAACTCAACATCAACACGGGCGACAAGCTCCTGGTCATCGGCCATCCCGCCTCCAACGGTCTGTTGCTCTGCTCCATCGAGGCGTTCCGCGAGTTTATCGCCGGACTGATGGAGGGGGTGAACCGCGCGGAGCAAAAGGCCGGGGAGGAGTCCGAGGATGAGTAAGTGGGCAGCCGCCCTGGCGGCCTTCCTGCTTGCGCCGTCGCTTCCGGCCGCTGCGGCGGAGGCGCAGGCGCTTCCCCCCGTTGATGGTCCGCTTACCATCACCCGCGCCGTTGAGCTGGCTATGGAGCACAGTCCGGAGATCAAGCTGGCCGGGCAGCAGTTCGCGCGGGCTTCCGGCGCTCTGAGAAGCGCGCGAGGCGCGACGGGCCCCTCGCTCGGGGTCTCGGGCACATATATCCGCTATGACAAGGTGGAGGAGGCCGAGATCGGGCCGGGTCAGAAGATCAAGATCGGCCAGATAGACGCCCGCCGGGCCACCGCCACCCTTCGGCAGCCGGTAGATATCTCCGGCATTCTGGGAGCTGCCGTGGAAGCGGCGGATTACCAGAAGATTGCCGCCGAGCTGGACCTCATCTCCGCTCGCTACGATGTCGCCCTTGCCGTGCAGAGCGCTTATCTTGCCGTCCTTCGCGCGCGCGACGCGCGCGAGGTGAGCCGCGAGGAGGTCCAGAGCCTGAAAACCTATCTGGAACTGGCGAAGGCGCGGTATGAGGCCGGCACGGCGGCGCAGTTCGATGTGCTCCGGGCGCAGACTCAGCTGGCTGCCGCGGAGCAGCGGCTGATCAGCGCGGAGAATGCCGTGCGGCTGGCCGAGGTGGGACTGGCGAGTGTCATCGGGGTGACCCTTCCTCCATCCCTGGAGCTGCAACCGCCGCCAGACGTGCGCGCAGAGGCGCCGGACCCGCAGGATGCCGTGGAAGCGGCGGTAAAGGGCCGTCCGGAGGTGGCAAGCGCCGAGGCGGCAGTGCGGGCCGCAGAGCGCGGGGTGCATATTGCGCGCGCCGGCCTGCGTCCGAGTCTGCAGGTCGCCGCTAACTACAACTACAACGGCAACACCACCATTTTCCAGCCGCGAACGTTCACCGCGGATGCCGTGGTGTCGGTCAGCATCCCCATTTTCGACAACGGTGTCACGCGCGGAAAGGTGGAGGAGGCTGAGGCCGGAGTCGAAGCCGCCAGGGCTCGCCGGGAAAGGGTGTTGCTGAACGTCCGGCAGGAAGTGGAGCAGGCCATCTCATCAGTGGAGAACGCCCGGAAGAGGCTGGAGGTTGCCGAGGCCACTCTGAAGGAAGCCTCCGAGGCGTTCCGGCTGGCGAAGGTGCGCTACGAAAGCGGTGTGGGTCTGCTGGTAGAGACGACCGACGCTCAGGTGGCCTACACGGCGGCGCAGACCAACGTGGTGTCTGCGAAGTACGATCTTTATCTTGCGCAGATCCAGCTCGCGCGCGCGCTGGGGCTGCCGCCCCTGGCGGAGGAATAGCGCGTTTGGACTCTCTCTGCATCCGCACCAGAGGCCTCGCCAAGCGGTTCGGGGTCCGCACAGCCGTGGACGGGTTGGATCTGGAGGTCGGCCGGGGGCAGACGTTCGGCTTCCTCGGACCTAACGGGTCCGGCAAGTCCACCACCATCCGGATGCTGCTTGGACTCATCGGGCCGACGGCCGGGGAGGCGTTCATTCTGGGGCACTGCGTCAGAAGAGAGCGGCTTCAGGCCCTGGCCCGCGTGGGCGCGCTGGTGGAGACTCCCGCGTTCTATCAGTTCCTGACCGCACGTGAGAATGTGCGTCTGTTCGGCAGGCTCTCTGCGGAGATCACGGAGGAGCAGATCGTATCCGCCCTGCGCGCCGTGGGGCTGGAAGAACGGATGGATGACCGGGTCCGCACGTTCTCCCACGGGATGAAGCAGAGGCTCGGGCTGGCGTGCGCCCTGGTCGCGGACCCGGAACTGGTCATTCTGGACGAGCCGACCAACGGACTGGACCCCGAAGGGGTCAAGGAGGTGCGCGACCTTATCCGCTCACTGGCGGAGAGCCGGGGGATGACCGTGTTCCTCTCCAGTCACCTGCTGCACGAGGTGGAGCAGGTCTGCACGCACGTTGCGGTCATTTCCCGGGGCAGGCTTCAGGCGGCCGGACCGGTGAGCGAACTGGTGCGTTCCCGGCGGCCGGGCGTCGAATTCGAGGTGGATCGCCCGGATGCCGCGCTGGAGGTGTTCCGGCGGCTGCTCCGTCCGGATTCGCTCAGTGTGGAGGGACGCCGTGTCCGGGTTTCGGTGGATGAGTCCGAAATCCCGGGTTTGAACCGGGCTCTGGTGAACAGCAGGATCAATGTGAGCGCAATTGAGCGCAGACGCCAGACATTGGAGGATTTCTACCTGGACGTGATGCACCGGGAGGGAGCCGTTCATTGAGCTTTGCCGGGCTGGTGAGGATGGAGGCCTGGAAGATGATGCGCAGGGGGCGCAGCTACATCGGCCCTGCGGGTCTTCTTGCCATCGTCCTTCCCACTGCCATCGGTCTGCGCTATGGCCCGATGGGCTCCGAGGTGGAGCGTTATGTGGGCTCCAGCGTCACGATGATCGGCTCTCCGCTCAATGCTCTGTTCATCGCACGGGTGGTGCTCCCGCCCACGGTCTTTCTGTTCCTGCCGCTGTTCGTCAGCATTGTGGCCGGCGATCAGATTTCGGGCGAGGCGGCGGACGGAACGCTGCGAAGCCTCCTCTCCAGACCGGTCCATCGTTTGAGGCTGCTGGGCGCGAAGTACCTGGTCTCCGTACTGTATGCTGTGGGGCTTACGGTGTTCCTGGGGGTGAGCGCCTTCGCCGTCGGATACGCCTTTTTCGGCATAGGCGGGCTGATCAGCTTCGGCGGAGGGATCGCTTATTTCGGCGTGGCAGAGGGTATGGAACGCCTGGCGCTGGGTTACGCGCTGGCGGGAGCGTATCAGATCTGCGTCTGCAGCGTGGCGTTTCTCCTCTCGGTGTTCATGCACAGTTCGCTCGCGCCGGTGGGGGTGACTTTCGCACTGATGCTGGTGATGGGCGCGGTGGGGGAGATCCCGTATTTCGAGCGCCTGAAGCCTTTCTTTTTCACCACGTACGGAGATCTGTTTCTGCAGGCGTTCCGCGTGCCGCTGGATCCGGAGCGTCTGTTGCGCGGGGTTGCGGCGCTTGCCGCCTGGACAGGCGCGGCGTTCGGTCTGGCCTCGATTGTGTTCTCCCGGAAGGACATTCTGAGTTGAACAGGCAATTGACTTTTCTCCTGGGTGCGCTCGTGATGACGGTGGGCTCTGTGGCGGAGGCCCGGCAGGATCCGCTCATCCAGAGAATGCGATCGCAGCTCTCGACTGTCCGTGACTACCGGTGCGATCTCCGGCTGGACGCGTCGCTGCCGGGGTTTTCTGTCACGAATATGCGGATGACGCTGTACTACAAGCGGCCCGGCAAGATCCATATCGCGGCGAAAGAGGGTTTCGCGCTGCTGCCGAAGGAGGGGTTGTTCCTCGGAGATCCCGTGGACGAAGTCTTGCAGCGCTTCGAGCTTACCCCCCTGGGCGACGCGCGCTGGGATGGCATCCTGTGCGCCAAGTACGCCCTGCGGCCGCGCCAGGATTTCGGCTCGCCGATGGGTTCGCTGCGTCTGTACGTGGACCGCGAACGGGCCTTGCCCGTGGCCATTACGGGGAAGGGGCAGGAAGGAAGTGAGCTGCAGACGGTCTTCGAATACCGCAGGTTTCCGGGTGGCCACTGGCTGCCCGTCAAGACCGCATTGAGGGTCAGGGGGCTGCCCGCGCCCGGGAATCGTCCCGGCGAGAAGAGCCGCGCGGACGGTAACGCGACCCTGATATTCAGCAATCACGCCATCAATACGGGGCTGCCGGACTCAATCTTTCAACGCCCGGCGGCGCCTGCGGGCGGAAAACGATGAGGATTGAAAATATGAGCCGATCCCGATCTTTGCTTGTGCTGGCGGCGGGCGCCGCCGTTCTGGCGGTGGCGGCTGCCGGATGTGGCCGCAGGCCGGCTCCGGCCCCCCAGGTCAGTGGGGCTGCGGTTGAGGTCACACGCGTGACGCGCGGGGACCTGGAGGCTGTCGTCAACGTGACGGGTACCATCCGTGCGCTGGAGGATGTGTCTCTGACCGTCAAGCTGGCGGGCCGCGTGGCGCGGGTGCCCTACAGGGAGGGTGACCGTGTTGCAAAGGGGGCCGTCGTCATTCAGCAGGAGCAGACGGACTTGCAGAACCAGGTCAAGAGCGCTGAGGCGGCCCTGGCGGCGGCGCGGGTGCGGTTGTCTCAGGCTCAGACTCAGCTTAGAGTGCAGGATGTCACCAGCGATGCTGGAGTGCGGCAGGCGGAGCAGGCGGTGGCCATCGCTCGCGAGCAGCTTGCCATAGTGCGGACCGGTGCGCGGCCGCAGGAGCGCAGGCAGGCGGAGGCCGCAGTGGAGTCTGCGAAGGCGTCCTTCGAGAACGCCCGGCGCAATCTGGACCGCTCGAAGATGTTGTTCGAGCAGGGCGCCATTCCCCGCGCCCAGCTGGATGCCGACGAGCGGATGTTCGAGGTGGCGCGAGCCTCCCTTCAGTCCGCGGAGCAGGCCCTGTCGCTGGTGCGCGAGGGAGCCCGGCAGGAGGAGATCCGCGTCGCCGAAAACAGCCTTAAGGAGGCCGAACAGCGGTTGCGGCAGGCACGCTCGAATGCGGAGCTGACCGCCGTCCGCAAGGAGGATGTGCGGGCCGCCCAGGCGGGGGTCCGGCAGGCCGAAGCGGCGCTCGCCATGGCCCGTCAGGCGCTTGCGGACAGCTCTGTCCGGTCGCCCATCACCGGACTGGTGGCCGAAAGGCACGTCGAGCCCGGTCAGATGGTTGCTCCCACGCCCGGCGTGGCTCTCATCCGCGTATACAACCCGGCGACGATCTACTGCGAGGCCATCGTCTCGGAGACGGTGGTGGAGCAGGTGGCGGCAGGTCAGGAGGCGGTCATCCGCAGCGATGCTGTCCCGGGACGGGAGTTCCGCGGAAAGGTGCAGGAAGTCTATCCCGCCGCTGATACGAGCAACCGCTCTTTCCGCGCCCGCATCTCTGTGGAAGCCCCGGGTACGGACCTGAAGCCCGGGATGTTCGCCAAGGTGCAGATCATCACCGAGCGCCGCGTCAATCAGATGCTTATCCCTGCAGACTGTGTGCTAAAGGAGCCCGGTGGACAGTATGTCTTCGTCGTGGAAAAAGGCAAGGTGCGCAGACCCGCCCCGCCCGGCGAGGGGACAAAACCGTCCCGCGACGGCGAGCCTGCGATGATTGAGGTGGTCGCTGACGTCGCCCGGAAGACTCGGATCCGCACAGGGTTGCAGGGAGACTCCATGGTGGCGGTGATGAACGGACTGCGCGAAGGGATGCGCGTGGTAAGCTCCGGTCAAAACTACCTTTCGGACGGACAGGAGATCCGCGTGGTGGACGAAAGGGCGGAGGCTCAGTAAATGTGGCTCACCCGTGCCGCGATAAACCGTCCCACGCTGATCAGCATGGTGTTTGCCGCGCTGATCGTCGTGGGGCTGGTCTTTATGATGCGCATGCCCGTGGAACAGCGTCCGAAGGTGGACTTCCCGTTTGTCACCGTCGTGACCATCTACCAGGGGGCCGGCCCTCAGGAGATCGAGACGCTCATCACCAAGCCCATCGAGGATGCTGTCAGCTCCATCGCCAACCTGAAGAACGTTGTCTCCAACTCGCAGGATGGCATCTCCGTGGTCTCGCTGGAGTTCGAACTGGGTACCGACCTTCCTACGGCCGCGGCGGATGTGCGCGAGAAGGTTGACGCCATCCGGAACTCCCTACCACAGGATGCTGAAGTTCCCACCATCACCAAGGCGGACATCTCGGCCATCCCGGTCATGACCATCGGGATGAAGGGTCCGCTGCCGGCCCGCGAGCTGCGCCGGCTGGCCGATGACGTGGTCAAGGACCGTCTGGCGCGTGTGAAGGGTACGGCCTCTGTGGCCGTAAGCGGCGGCGACCTGCGCGAGATCCAGGTGCTGGTGGATAAGAGCCGGCTGGCCGCCTACAACCTTACCATCGGCGAGGTGGCGGCGGCCATACGAAGCGAGAACCTGAACGTTCCCGGCGGTAGCATCAAGCAGGGACGCCGCGATTTCGCCGTCCGCGTCCTCGGAGAGTTTCAGACCGCGGAGCAGATTGCCCGGATGCGCCTGCACATCCCGGACCGTCAGACCGGCGGGCCGGGGTGGAACATCCCGCTTTCGGACCTGGCGCGCGTGGTGGATACCAGCGAGGATCCCGACGTGATCTCCCGCCTGAACGGCGAGCCCACCGTGGTCCTGGCCATCCAGAAGCAGACGGACGCCAACACGGTGGACGTGGCTAGAGGAGCCCGCAGGGAGCTGGAGAATCTGAAGCGCCTGCTTCCGCCCGGTGTCGAGTTCATCATCGCCACAGACGAGAGCAAGTTCGTCCTGGAGCAGCAGCACGACACGTACAAGGAGCTCATCCTGGCGATCGTGCTGGTTATCATCGTCATTTTCCTCTTCCTGCACAGCGCGCGCGCCACGTTCATCGTTTCCATCGCCATTCCAACGTCGCTTATCGCGACGTTCATCCCGATGTCCATCTTCGGGTTCAGTCTCAACTTCATGACCATGCTGGCGCTATCGCTGGCGGTGGGCATCCTGGTGGACGACTCCATCGTCGTCCTGGAGAACATAGACCGTCACCTGAAGGAGGGCGAGCCTCCGCGTGAGGCGGCCCTGAACGGCCGGGCGGAGATCGGTCTGGCGGCGGTCACCATCACCCTCGTGGATGTGGTGGTCTTCATTCCGATCGCCTTCATGGGCGGCATCGTGGGGCAGTTCTTCAAGTCGTTCGGAATCACCGTGGCGTCGGCCACCCTGTTCTCACTGTTCGTAGGGTTCGCGCTGACCCCGATGATGGCGTCCCGCTTCTACAAGCGAGAGACCCGCCAGCACCGCGGCCAGCACGCGGACACGGCCTGGAACCGGTTCTGGGACGCGCGCTTCGCTCATATTGATAAGGGGCTGGACTGGCTGGATGCGAAATACCGGAACGTGCTGGCTTGGTCACTGGACAACCGCTTCCTGACCTGGGTCATCGGTACGGTCACTCTGACGACGATCCTCATCACCTTCGCGCCTCCAGTGGTGACGGCCGCGGGGTTGAAGGCCCGCCTGGTGAATCTGATCCTGTTCGTTGGAGTGCTGGGAGGTCTCGGCATCGTCTACTCCCGGGACCGGAAGGTGGCGTTGGGGTTTGTGGCCGCAGCGGCGGTCTGTACGCTGCTGGTGCGCCTGCCACTGAAGGGTGAGTTCATTCCGGAGCTTGACCGCGGGCGCATCGCCATAACCGTGGAGACTCCCGCCGGAAGCAGCCTGAACTACACCCTTGGTGTTGTGAAGCGCATCGAGCGCATTCTTAAAGAGTTCCCGGAGGTGGAATACGAGCTTTCCACCGTCGGTTCCGGCAGCGCGGGGCTCTTCGCGGGCGGCGATACGGGGCCGCAGTATGCCCGTGTCTCGGTGCAGCTGGTGGACCGGGGCCGCCGCGACCGGTATGCGATGGTGGAGGAAAACGGCCGGAAGGTCCGCCGGATGGTGGAGCGTAGACGTGGTATCGAGGAGATCATAACCGCTCTGCGCGCGCGAGTTGCGCGGGATGTGCCCGGCGCGGACATCAAGATCTACAATGCGGAAAGCCAGCAGGTGGGCACCGCGCCCATCGAAATGGAGATCCAGGGAACGGACCTGAACGAGATGAACCGCGTCGCCGAGCGGATCGCCGCGGCCATGCGGAAGGTTCCCGGCACGCGGGACATCACCATCAGCTCAAAGGTGGGACGGCCGGAGCTGCAGGTGGTGGTGGATCGCGAACGCGCAATGGATGCGGGCATCTCCACGGCACAGGTGGCTCAGGCGCTCAGGGCGTCCATTGAAGGAGATACCTCCAGCAAGTTCCGCGTGGAGGGCACAGAGTATAACATCCGCGTGCAGCTGGAGGAGTCGGACCGTGCCACAGCCGATTCCGTGCGCCGGTTGGTCGTCGGACAGCGAGGGGGCGCTCCGGTTTTTCTGGAGGATATCGCCACGGTTCAGCTGGCTGCTGCGCCCACCAAGATTGACCGCCGCAACAAGCAGCGTCTGGTGAAGGTGGGCTGCTACCTCGAACAGGGCTACGACCTCAGCAGCGTGCAGTTCGCCGTCAACCGGGCTATTGCCGATGTGGATATGGGGACCACCACGCTGGAAGTCGGCGGGACTTCGCGTATTCAGGGCGAAAGCTTCGGCTATATCTTTCAGGCGCTGTTTCTGGCGGTCATCCTGGTGTATATGCTGATGGCCGGCCTGTTTGAGTCGCTGTTCAACCCGCTGGTCATCATGCTCAGTCTTCCGCAGGCCATGGTGGGCGCGCTGCTCCTGCTCGTGGCCCGGGGACAGTCTATTTCCATCATCTCCCTCATCGGCGTTATCATGCTGATGGGGATCGTGACCAAGAACGCCATCCTGCTCATTGACTACACCAACACCCTCCGCAAACGCGGACTCTCGCGCCGGGAGGCCATCCTGCAGGCCGGTCCCACCCGGCTGCGGCCCATCCTGATGACCACCGTCTCGCTGCTGGCCGCGCTGATGCCCACGATGCTGGCTCTGTCCAAGGGCTCCGAGCAGCGCTCGCCGCTGGCCACGGCGGTGATCGGTGGGCTGCTGGTGTCCACGCTTCTGACTCTGCTTGTCATTCCGGCCACATACACTCTGATGGAGGATCTGCGGAACAACCTGGCCCGGGGCTTGAAACGCATCCTGCGGATCCAGGAGGGCGCATAGGCGGTGAAACTGGCGATCATCATCTACGATACCGGGGCCGAGCCGATGGTGGAGGCGGGTCTTGAGAAGATCGGGGCCACAGGCTGGACCCGAATCACCGATGTAGTGGGAAAGGGCCGGGCCGGGCTGCGGATGGGCGATCCCATCTTCCCGGGAAACAACAACATCATGCTGTGCGTCATCGAGGATCATCAGGTGGAGCCGCTCCGCCAGGTGATGTCCACCGTCCCTGATGAGTTCATCAAGCAACTGGCGTTCCGCGTTTTCATCACCGACGTGGAGATCCTCGTTTGATGGGCGGCCGGTGTTGAACCGGGAAGCCCCTGTCTGGTAGAATGTCGCACGCGCCGGGCCCGGCCGGGCCCGGCGCGCGTCCCTGCACGGACGAGGAGGAGTATGAGCGAACCGACCCGCATTCTTGCGACGGACTGCGGCAGCACCACCACAAAGGCCATCCTCATCGAAAAGCGCGACGGTGAGTGGAGGCTGATCTGCCGCGGCGAAGCCCCCACCACTGTGGAAGCCCCCTATGACGACGTGACCGTGGGTGTCACAAATGCCGTCCGCGAAGTGGAAGAGCTGGCCGGCCTCACATTGATGGGAGAAAACGGCCTTCTGCATCCCGCCGACGGCGCCCGCGGTGTGGACCTGTATCTTTCCACCTCAAGCGCGGGCGGCGGCCTGCAGATGACCGTTGCCGGCGTGGTGAAGGCGATGAGCGCCGAAAGCGCTGAAAGGGCGGCTCTGGGCGCCGGCGCCATCATCATGGACGTCATCGCGGTGGACGACGGGCGGCGCGACTGGCAGAAGATCGAGCGCATCCGGAGCCTGCGTCCGGATATGGTGCTGGTGTCGGGCGGGACGGACGGCGGAACGGTATCCCATCTGGTGGACATCGCCGAGATGCTGGTGGCTGCCGACCCGAAGCCCCGGCTGGGCGGCAACATGAAGCTGCCCGTCATCTATGCCGGGAACCGCGATGCGCGGGACGCTGTTCGCCAGCTCCTGGATGGACGGGTGGACCTGCGCATCACGGAGAACCTCCGGCCTCAGCTCGACCGCGAAGACCTTTACCCCGCCCGCGAGGCCATCCACGAGCTTTTCCTGCAGCACGTGATGCAGCAGGCACCCGGCTACAGCAAGCTTTCCACCTGGACTGACGCCGGCATCATGTCCACCCCGAACGCAGTCGGCAAGATGGTTCAGACCGCTGCCGAGCAACTGGGGGTGCAGGTGCTGGCGGTGGATATCGGAGGGGCCACCACGGATGTCTTCTCCGTCTTCCAGGGGATTTATAACCGCACCGTCAGCGCGAATCTGGGGATGAGCTACTCCATCTGCAACGTTCTGGCGGAGGCGGGCATCGAGAACATCGTCCGTTGGCTGCCCTTCGAGGCGGACCGCTGGAGCATCCGCAACCGCCTGCGCAACAAGATGATCCGCCCTACAACCATCCCGGAGACTCTGGAAGATCTGATGGTGGAGCAGGCGGTCGCGCGGGAGGCGCTGCGGCTGGCTTTCGAGCACCATAAGATGCTCGCGCGCGGCCTGATGGGTGTGCAGCAGACCCGCACCGTGGGCGATATGCTGTCGCAGGCGCAGACCGGAGCGACTCTGGTGGACATGATGCGCTGCGATCTCATCATCGGAAGCGGAGGGGTGCTCTCCCATGCTCCCAGACGGGCCGAGGCGGCCCTGATGATGCTGGATGCGTATCAGCCGGAGGGCATTACGCGCCTGGCGGTGGATTCCATCTTCATGATGCCGCAGCTCGGGGTGCTGAGCACCCTGCAGCCGGAGGCCGCCACGGCGGTGTTCCAGCGAGATTGCCTCATCCGCCTGGGCACGGTGGTGGCGCCGGCTGGGACCGGGAAGCCGGGCAGCCAGGTGTGCACGGTCTCGTTCGGCGGCAGGACCGAATCTGTGGAGTTCGGCGAGGTCCGCGTGCTGCCTCTGGGCGAGGGCGAGACGGTTGAGGCGGAGGTCGTCCCGGCGAAAGGATGGGACGCCGGCGCTGGCCGGGGCAAGGCTGTGCGCGGCACGCTGGAAGGCGGGGTGGTGGGGCTCATCCTGGATGGCCGGGGACGTCCGATGGTCATCCCGGCGGAGCCTGCGGAGAGGGCCGCCCTGATGCGTCGCACCAGGCAGGCGTTCGGGCTTCCGGAGGAGGTATAGACGTATGGCTACTGCTTACACCCCCGGCCTGACCGTCAGCCGCAGCGTCCTCGTCCGCAAGACCCGGAGGCTGCCCCTTCCCGGAGAAGTCCTGGTAGACGTTGGGGCAAAGGTGGAGCCGCAGGACGTTCTGGCGCGCGCCGAGCTGCCCGGCATCATGCGCACAGTCCGCGCGGCGGAGCTGCTGGGACAGGAACCTCACGACCTGCCGCAGTATCTGCTGGTCAAGGAAGGCGATCAGGTCGAGAAGGGCGACGTGCTCTGCCGGAGCACCAGTTTCTTCGGGCTGTTCAAGAACGAGTGCCGCGCTCCCGTCTCCGGGCGGGTCGAGATGATCAACCCCGTCTCCGGCAATATCGGCATACGCGAGGCGCCTTCACCCGTGGAGGTGACCGCCTACATCCGCGGCACGGTCACAGAGATCCTGCCGCGTGAAGGCGCGGTCGTCGAGACCCGCGGGGCGCTCATCCAGGGCATCTTCGGGGTGGGGGGCGAGCGTTGCGGGCGCATCCGGGTGGTGGCCGCAGGACCGGACCGCAATGTAACGCCAGATGACATCCCAGACGATGTGGCCGGGTGCGTGGTTGTGGGCGGGGCGGGCGCGAGCCTGGATGCCATACGCGCGGCAGCGGAGAAGGGCGCTGTGGGATTCGTCGTCGGAGGCGTGGTGGACGAGGATCTGATCGGGTATCTCGGCCATGATATCGGCGTCGCCATTACCGGGCAGGAGCCGGTCCCGGCCACACTCATCCTGACGGAGGGTTTCGGCTCGCTGCGGATGGCGGACCGCACCTGGGAGCTTTTCACAGAGCTGGAGGGTGAGACGGCGTCCATCAACGGCGCCACCCAGATTCGCGCCGGGGTCATCCGGCCGGAGGTCATTGTTCCCCGCGATACCGCCGCGGGAGATGCTGGCACGCCGGGAAGGGGGATGCTGGAGGTCGGAAGCACCATCCGCATCATCCGTGAGCCCAACTTCGGCGTGCTGGGCGAGGTGGTGGAGCTTCCCGCACAGCTTCAGACGGTCCCCTCGGGAGCGACGGTCCGGGTGCTTATCGCGCGCCTCTCGGACGGCAGGGTGGTCACAGTCCCGCGCGCGAACGTGGAGTTGATCGAGAAATGAACCTGCGATTCCGTTCCCTCGCCGCCGTACTGGCCGTCCTGTTTACCGCCGCGCCGCTGGCGGCTCAGAACAACGCCGAGCGAGTCTATACCCGGCCCGTGGCTCCGGGCGTCACCTTCACTGAGATCGTCCGCCCGGCGCTTCCACTGGTGGTCACAGTGCTGAAAGTGGATCTGAGCCGCGCCGGTGTCGGGGCGTTCGTCGCGAACGGCCGCATCAACTCCTCCACGCGGGAGGTGGTCTCCTCGGCGGTTGCACGCTCCGCCGCAGTGGCCGGAACGAACGGCGACTTCTTTCCGTGGACGGCGGACCCACTGGGTTTCACCGTGGTGAACGGGCGGCTGGTCAGCGAGCCATACCCCGATCGCCCCGCGATCGCGATCCGGAAGGATGGGCAGGTTCTGATGGGCATCGTGCAGATGGCTCTCACGATGCACTTCGACAACTTCCGCATGCTCAAGGCGAATGGCGTGGACCGGCCCATTCAGGGCGGAGAGCTTATCGTCTACGAGCGCTATTTCGGCCCCACCACATCCGCCGGTAAGGACTGCGCGGAGATGGTCCTGCGGGTGGACTGGCCTGGCCTCCTGGAGAGGGGATACGCCGACGCGGAGATCGTCTCGCTTCTGGAAGAGGGGGCTGACTCGGCCATTCCGGAGGATGGCGTTGTGGTGGTCGCCAAGGGACCGCGAAGGGCGGAACTGCTGAACGCGGCCCGGGACCAGTCCCATGTGCGTCTGCGGCTTGCCCTGCAGGATGAAGACGGTAGATCCTGGCTGGGGGTCTCGGAGGCGGTTGGCGGCGAGCCCTGGCTCATCAAGAACGGCGAGTTCAGCAAACGCACGGACCGTCACGGCCTGGATGCTGCCACGCCTTTCGCCTCGAACCGCCACCCTCGCACAGCGGTGGGTGTCACGCGTGAAGGGCATTTCTTGCTGGTGGTGGTTGACGGCCGTCAGATCACCAGCCGCGGTGCCACGCTACGGGAGATGGCGCAGCTGATGATGGATCTGGGCTGCGTGAACGCCATCAATCTGGACGGGGGCGGCTCCAGCACAATGGTGGTCCGGGGTCTGGTGGTGAACAGTCCCTCGGACGGCCAGCAGCGTGCTGTGGCGAGCGGCCTGCTGGTGCGCTCGGCGGAAGTTGAACCTGCCGGGACTGAGCCCCTGACCGTCACACCATCCCCGGTCCAGCTTACGGCCGGGCAGCGGCAGGCGTTCACGGTGTCACGCTCGGACGGGACGCCACTTGACCCGGCGCAGCTTGGATCGCTCATCTGGGGGACGCGCAACGGCGGAGGATTCGTGGAGCAAGACGGCGTTTTCGTAGCTCTGCGAAGCGGCTCGCCGGTGGTGGGCGCCTGGCTTGCTGGCAGCACCGGAGAAGCAAAGGTCTCGGTCTCGCCCGCCGGTCCCGGCCGGGTCCGGGTATCGCTGGCCCAGGGAGCTTCGCTGGAGTCTGCCTCCACGGCGCTGGTCATTGCAGTCAGCGATGCTCTTGGCAATGCGGTACCGTTCGCTCCGGTCCGGCTGACGGTGGAGGGTGGAGGCGCCGATCAGACGCAGTTGACCGCCGGACCGGACGGTCTGGCCCGGGTGACGGTCACCTGGGATCCTGCCGCGGCGCCCGGCAAAAGACGCGTTCGCGCGGAGTCCAACGGGATTTCCGGGTCGCTTCCGTGAGATTTTGGAATTTGGTCATGTTTACCGGCCGCACAGACAGCCTGCGGCCTGCTCCGTCAGACCAGGGCGGCCTGGCGGGAAGATGAAAGGGGACGAAGATGTCTTCGAGAGTTGACTCGCTGCTCGGAAGCCTCTCGCTTGACGAGAAGATCGGCCAGCTTCTGATGTTCGGCTGGCAGGGTGAGACGGAAGAGGAGAACATCACCGTTTCCTCCCACGCGCGGCTCCTGCTGGAGGAGTTCAAGGTGGGTGGGGTGGTTCTGCTGGGACGTAATGTCGGCACACCTGCTCAGACCGCCCGGTGCATGAACGAGCTTCAGGAGCGCTCGAAGCTTCCTCTGTTCATCATCGTGGACCAGGAAGGCGGCATGGTGGCCCGCTTCAAGGACCCGTTCGTGGTGTTCCCCGCGAATATGGCTCTTGGCGCAACGGGTGACCCATCCCTTGCGTACCGAGCTGCCCGCGCCACGGCGGAGCAACTAAGGGCAGTGGGCGTCAACTTCAACTTCGCCCCCTGTGTGGATGTCAACAACAATCCCCTGAACCCCATCATCGGCACCCGCTCATACGGGGACAATCCGGAAACGGTGGCACGTTTCGCTCCGGAAGCCATCCGCGGGCTGCACGAAGGCGGTGTGATGACCAGCGCCAAGCATTTCCCGGGGCACGGCGATACCGCAGTGGACTCCCATCTGGCGCTCCCCGTGGTGGATTTCTCCCGCGAGAGGATGGACGCCGTGGAGCTGCCTCCCTTCCGGGCGGCGATGGCGGCCGGTGTCGCGTCCGTCATGACCACGCACATCCTCTTCCCGGCTCTGGACCCGGAGCTGCCCTCCACACTCTCCCCTCGCATCATCACCGGCTTGCTGCGCGAGGAGATGGGGTGGCAGGGCCTGGTGGTCACCGACGACCTGGAGATGAAGGGCGTTGCGGACAAATGGGGTGCCGCGCAGGCCGCCGTGCTGTCCCTCAAGGCCGGTGTGGACTGCCCGCTCATCTGCCACACCTTGGAGACCCAGGTGGAGGCGGTCCGGGCCATCAAGGATGCCATCGCGGCGGGGGAGATCACCGAGGAGCGCATTGACGCATCCGTGCGCCGGGTGCTGGAACTGAAGGAGCGCTTCGGACTGCTGGACGGCGTGACTCCCGTGGATCCTGAGGCCGCGTTGGCTGTGGTCAGTTCACCCGAAAAGAAGGCGCTTGCGCTGGAGATCGCCAGAAGGGCTGTCACCGTGGTGCGCAACGGGCGAGGCATCATCCCGGCAGACCCGGGCGACGGCCGCATCGTTGTGATCAGCCTCCATCACTCTGTCGAGCGTCTGGGCGCGGCATTCCGGGCCATCCATTCCCGGACAGATGTGATTGCGGTTTCGGCGGATCAGGCGCGCTCCCCGGAAAGCATCGCTTTGCCGGAGGATACCAGCCTCGTGGTGGCCGGTACCTGCCCGAGCGAGCCCTGGACTGCCGGGCTGGACGTGGAGGCTCAGGCCACGATGGTGAAACATCTTTTGAAAGGGCCCAAGCCTGTCTGTGTGGTGGCGCTCAGGGACCCATATGATCTGCTGAAGTTCCCTGAAGTCCAGACATATGTGGCGCTTTACGGCTACCGTGATGAGATGCTGCAGGCTTGCGCCGAAGTGGTTCTGGGGAGGATCAGCCCTTCCGGACGGGCTCCGGTGGCCCTTCCGGAGTCAGCCTGAAGGAAACGGCCGGGGGCCGCAAATCACTCGTAGACTCCGTCGTCGGGAGAGACTTCTATGGCCTCCTCCTTCTTCACCCAGATGACGGAGTTGCCCTCGAACGCCACGTAAAGCATACTGCGCTCCACGTCCACGTCCAGGAGTTTGTCCACACGGACCTGCCAGGTCGTTTCGCCGCTCGCATCCTTGACCGGCAGGCGGTATTTCACTTTCAGCTTTTCGTTGGCATCAAGCCGCTGGGCGATGGTCTCGAGGTCCATGGGACTCCCTTTCAGCAAACTTCAGCGGATTCCGTTCCGGAAGCCGCGCAGACCGCGCCTTACTTCGCGAAACTGGGGTGTTTTCCCTTCCTCGCAACACGCCTTGCGAAGGACTGCCTCTGCGCCGGAGAGCAGGCCCCACGCGGTCCAACTGCAGAATATACCGCAAATCTTGTCTGGCAGGCTACAGCGGCGGCAGGGGCGGCACGTCCACCGGTCTCCCGCCGCTTCGCATGGACTCGGCCCCGGCGCAGCCTGCAGCCACGGACATCCGTCCGGCTTCCGGTGTGGCCAGCGGTTCCTTGCCGTCCAAGACCATGTCCACGAAATCCTGGCAGATGACCGGGTCCGCCCCGGCGTGCGTCCCGGATGCGTGCTTCACGTCATAGGTCCGGTCCGCAAGCTCCCGCCAGGTGTTTGAGCGCCGCGTCTTCACCCAGACCTTCATTTCTGGTTCCGAATTCTCCAGTCGTCCTTCCGTGCCGATGAACGTGTAATTGCGGTGATAATCCGGGGTGAAGTGGCACTGCAGGTAGCTGGCCTTGATCCCTCCCTCAAGCTCCATGATCATCACATTGTTGTCCTCGATATCCACCTCCCGGCGGAAGGCGCACTGCTCGCGCCGGCCATGCTCGGCCTCGATACAGGTCCGGCGGATATCGCAGGCGGAGCACACCAGGTCGTCCGGCTTGTCGCCGCCGAAGTAGTCCAGCCCGCCGAACGCGCACACCCTTTGTGTGTAGCGTCCCGTGATCCAGTGGATGATGTCTATGTCGTGCGAGCCCTTCTGCAAAAGCAGGGAGTTGCAGTTTTTGCGGGTCGCGTGCCAGTCGTGGTAGTAGAACCGTCCGCCGTGGCCGACGAAGTGCCTCACCCAGACCGCCTTGATCTCGCCGATGGCCCCGCTGTCCACGATCTCCTTCATCACGCGGTACATGTTCATGTAGCGCATGTTGAAGCCCACCATCAGACGTTTGCCGGACTGTTTCCAGGCCTTGAGAATGCGGTCGCACCCTTCCACCGTGATGGCCAGGGGCTTTTCGCAGAACACATGCTTCCCGGCTTCCAGAGCGGCTACGGCGTGCTCCTCGTGGACGAAATCCGGTGATGTGACCGCCACTGCGTCCACATCCGGCCGCTCCAGCAGCTCCCGGTAGTCCAGTGTCACGAAGACATCCGGCCCCATCCGGTGCCGGAAGTCGTCCAGCGCTTCCGGACGCACGTCCGCTCCGGCCACCAATTCGGAGCGCGGATTGTCCCTCCACTGGTCCGCGATGCCGCCCCGTCCGCAGACGCCGATCACACCGATCCTGACTTTCTCCATTCAGCGATCTCCCGCCGTTGTGACCGCCGTGTTCTGCCCGGGCGGCCCCTGCCTTCTTCGCGGGGCCGGCGCTTTGTCCCTTCCCGGCTATGGCTCGTTGCCGCCGTTCAGGGCACGACGATGCGGAGCACGGGCTTCGCGCCCGGTTGCAGGTCCAGGCAGGCGGTATGGGTCTTGCCTCCTGTCTGCACGGTCACTTCATAGGCGCCGTGAAATCCCCGGAACGTGAAGCTTCCGTCCGGGAAGGTCTTGCCGGAAGTTTCTGTCCGCCATTCACGGTTGATCAGCGAATCAAGCGCTTCATATGAAGGCTTCGGCTTCCAGTCACGGGTGATGATGCCTCCCTGTCCCAGCCAGGAAGAACCATCCCAGAGTGCCCACAGCGTGATCGCCTTGACCGCCGGATGGCTGAAAGCCACTGTGAAATAGTAGTGGTAGTACCGTCCCTGGAATTCGGGTGTCCACTTGCCTTTTACGAAGTCCGACTGGACCTCGGCGCCGTCCGATGGCATGGTGATCTCCGTCAGGTGTACGTCTTTGCCCGTGGACGCCAGTGTGTCCAGCATCTCCAGCAGCTGGCTGGGTGAGGGGACGCGGGGATGGTCGTGCGCCTGTTCTCCCAGCACGTCTATCTTCGCGCCTTTCGCCTCCAACGCGGCGGCGTACTTCACGAATCGCTCCGCCTGGCCATCCCACTGATTCCCGAACTCGTTCAGCACGAGGATGGCGTCCGGGTCTGCCTGGCGGGCCAGGATGAACGCCTCAGCCGCATAGTCCGGCCCCCAGTTGCCCTCGAACCAGTGGCAGTGCAGCGGCTCGTTCACCACGTCCCAGAAGCGGATCTTTCCCCGGTAGCGGCTGACGGCCTCCGTCACCCGCTGGCGGACCTGCTCACGAACCTCCTCAGCCGGGAGCTCCGCCAGCCACTTGGGGAAGCCGTTGCGTTCGTATCCCCAGATCAGACAGTGTCCCTTGACTGTGATGCCGTTTGCGTGGCACCACTCCACGAACCGGTCTGCCATCTCGTAATCGGGTGTGTCCTTCAGACGCTCCGTGTGCGACCACTTCAGCATGTTCTCCGTGGTGGCGTAGTTGAACAGGCGGAGGAAGTAGCGCTGGAACTGCTCCCAGTCCTGCGGCGTGGGCATCGCCTTCGTAACATCCCAGGAGGGGAATGCGCACCCGAACAGGAACGCGTGAGATGTCTGGCGCGCGCGCACGATGGCCCCCTGGACCGGCATGCCGTCGCGGCGGCTGACGTAAACGGTGGCGTTCCCTTTGCGGTTGCGCTCGATGCCCTCCTGAACCCGTTTCAGGATGTCCGGGGGAAGCTCAAAACCTGTGTCCAGTGCCAGGGCGGGAAGGCAGAGGCTCAAAAGAGCGAGCATCAGCAGGGTTTTCACCGGCTACCTCCAGTCAGCGGAATCTTCTCCAGCACCTTCGCATTCCACTCGCCCTTCTGAGTCTCCTGCCTCGCCGAGGCAGGAGAGACTCTGGTGGAATGGCGAAGTCTACACCCGGCTGCGCGGATGGGTGCGCCAGCCCCCGGGGAGGAGAGTCTCGTGCTGCAACACCCGGCCGCCTGGCTGACGATCGCCGTTGCGGGCGTGATCGTCGGCTGGGTGATCGCCGTATACAACCGGCTGGTCTCACTGAGAGTCCGGGCGCGCAACGCCTGGGCGGATGTTGATGTGCAGCTCAAGCGCCGCTACGACCTGGTTCCCAATCTGGTCGCAGTGGTACAGGGCTACGCGTCTCACGAGAAGTCGTTGCTTGAGGATATTGCCCGTCTGCGCTCCGAGGCCATCGCCGCGGATGGCCCGGCTGTCCGGGAGGGGCCGGACGGTCAACTCACCGGAGCGCTGCAGTCCCTGTTTGCTCTCGCCGAGGCCTATCCCGAGCTGCGCGCTGATGCCAGCTTCCGCAAGCTTCAAGAGCAGTTGGCCGACATCGAGGACAACCTCCAGTATGCCCGCCGCTACTACAATGCCGTGGTTCGCGATATGA